>CAXTKQ010000023.1:0-30023 GCA_964244955.1 uncultured Sphingobacteriaceae bacterium
CTTCATTGAGTTGGGCCGTAATTTCGTTTGCGCGCTGGTTTAGTTCCTCGTCGGCATCCGTTAATTTATCTGGGTGAATTTGTACCACGGCTTCTTTAAACAAGCGTTTCAGTTCCTGTCTGTCATCTGCCGACACCAATTTTTGTGTGGTAAAAGAAGCATTGTTCACTTTCAAACCCACCGGCTCCTTGTAATTTTTGCCGCGCTTTTTTTGCTCCAGCCGCTTTAGCTTTTTCGCCTGTTTTTGTGATTTGTAAAGATCGGTCAAAGCGCGAATACGGCTGATTTGGGTTGCCAAGGCCGAACGGATTTTAGTTTGAAAAATGTTTAAGTTGGATTCAAATTCGCGCAGTTCTGCTTCCAATAAAGCAATTTCTTTTTCCAGCAAAACAATAGCTTCTTGGTTTTGATCTGGAATTTTATTGGGTAAAAGAAGCATCGGTTTGAATAAAAAAAGGCCGGAAAATAAAATCCGGCCTCCAAAATTATCATTCTAAATTTGATTACGCATTTACCACTTCGCCGCCATTAACGTGGATGATTTGGCCGGTAATGTAAGATGCATCATGCGAAGCCAGAAAAACATAGGCCGGTGCAACTTCTGATGGCTGACCAGCGCGGCCCATCGGTGTTTCTGTTCCAAATTTTTCGATTTTTTCTTTGTCGAAAGTAGAAACGATCAGCGGTGTCCAGATCGGGCCGGGCGCAACGCCATTTACACGGATTTTTTTCTCTGCCAAATTGGTTCCCAAAGAACGGGTAAAAGCGGTGATGGCACCTTTGGTGGACGAATAATCCAACAAGTTTGGCGACGAACGGTAAGCCGTAACCGATGTGGTATTGATGATGCAATCGCCTTCCTCGAAATGTTTTAATGCTTCTTTTGCAAAGTAAAAATGCGAGAAAATGTTGGTTTTAAACGTCTTTTCCAACTGCTCGTTGCTGATGTCTTCAATATCTTTTTGCGGAAATTGCTGCGCTGCGTTGTTCACCAAAATGTTTAGGCCGCCAAAAGTTTCTACCGTTTGCTGTACGGCTTTTACGCTGGTTTCCGGGTCGCTCACATCGCCTTTTATCAGCAATGCTTTGCCGCCTTCCGCTTCGATCAAGGTTTTTGTTTTTTCGGCGTCCTGGTCTTCATCTATATAAACAATGGCAACATCGGCACCTTCGCGGGCAAAATGTACGGCAACAGCACGGCCAATGCCGCTATCGCCGCCGGTAATCAAAGCTTTTTTTCCTTTTAGTTTGCCCGAACCTTGGTAGCTTTCGCTGATGTACTCCGGCTTTGGGTCCATTTGTTCTTCAATTCCCGGTTGGGATTCCTGTTTTTCATCTCCTGAAAATCCGGTTGGTTTTTGTTCCATTTTAGTCGTTTTAGTTTTGCGTTTAGCTTTGCAAAAACCCAACCAGTTTAATCAATAATAAAATTTATTTCTTTTTCCAGGTTTGATTTTGATTGTTGCAATTGCTGATGCCTACCAAATTTTTGCCGGTAAAAGAAGCATGAGGCGATGAATTTTATTTAAACCGAATCGCTTTTACCGGAGAAATGGAAGTAACCAGCATCGAAGGAATGAGCAGCACCAGCACACAAACCACCAGCGTGCCCAGGTTGAGCAGCAAAACATCCGACAGGTTGAGTTGGATTGGCACGAAAGTCATGTAATAAGAAGCTTGGTCTAACTTAAAAAGGTGCGTTTGGTGTTGCAAATAACTCAGGCCAACGCCAAAAATATTGCCCAGCAGCAAACCAGCGGCAATCAGGTACAAAGAATTTAACAGGAAAATTTGCTGGATGCTCCAGTTGTTTGCGCCCAAAGCTTTCAGCATTCCGATCATGCTCGTCCGTTCTAAAATCATGATCAGCAAAGCCGAGATCATGTTGATGACGGCCACAATCAGCATCAAAATCAGGATCACCTGCGTGTTTACATCCAACAAGCTGAGCCACTCAAAAATGGCTGGGTAAAATTCCTGCACGGTAAGCGATTTAAACCGGACCGGCAAAATATTGCTGAGCGTTTCGTTCGCTTGTTGCAATTTGTTAAAATCTGGGATCTGGATTTCATAACCGCCAACTTCATTTCGCTTCCAATTGTTCAGCCTGCGGATCAGCGAAAGTGCGCCCATAACATATGTTTTGTCCACTTCTTCTACCCCGACATTAAAAATACCGATGATCTTAAACTTGCGTTTGCGCAAAGGCTGCTGCACAAAATACATCAAAAAATCATCGCCCACTTTCAGCTTCAACCGGTCGGCCGTAAACTGCGAGATCATGATTTGTTTTTCTGCCGCTGCCGAATCCTTTAAGTTGAGCACGTGGCCGGATGCCATGTTTTTGTTGAAGAAACTCCAGTTGTACGTTTCGTCCACGCCTTTTAAAACCACGCCTTCTATCGCGTCGTTTGCTTTGATGATGGCCGGCTTGGTGGCAAAAGGCTGGATGTGCGTAAAAGCTTTGTTATGAGCAACTTCGCGCAAAAAAGAAGGGTCGGCAATAAAAGGGGAGTTTTCGTAGGAAGAGTTTAAATCGTACTTCACCACTTGGATATCGCCCGAAAAACCCCTTACTTTTTCGCGGATTTCCTGTTTAAAACCTTTTACAATGGCCAGGCTCAAAATCATCACGCCCAAACCCAGCATGATACCGGTGATGGCAATGCGGACGATCATTTTAGAAAACGTGCGCTTGCTGCGGAAAGAAATGCGGCTGGCGATAAAAGTGGCTATATTCAAACGGCGTGGTTTTGATTTTTTTATATCTGGCCAAATATGCAGTTTTATACCGGACATAATTTTGCAGACGTAACCAGAAAACGCAGACTTGCCGGTTTTAGTTTTTTATTATTGCCGATACCAATTTTTATCCGATAAAAGAAGCATGGCCAAACAAACGATGATTAAACGGAAGAACCTTATTAAACCAAAAACGGCTTTTGTTTTAGGCTTAACTATACTGTTTTTATCGGCAAAATTTTGTTGTGCGCAAAACGGGAACATCCAAACCGGAGCCGACCAAACACAATTGTATTTGCCGCTTTTAAAAGGTAAAAACGTGGGCATGGTGGTTAACCAAACTTCGGTCATCGGCAGTAAAAACGTTTCGAGTGTGGATAGTTTGCTGAAACGCGGCATCAAAATCAAACGGATTTTTGGCCCGGAACATGGTTTCAGGGGAAATGCCAGCAACGGCGCCAAAGTTGGCGATGAAGTGGATCCGAAAACCGGCATCAACATTGTTTCACTTTATGGCACGAAAAGGAAACCTTCCAAAGCTGACCTGGATTCTGTTGATGTACTAATTTTTGATATCCAGGATGTGGGCTGCCGTTTTTACACCAACATCAATACTTTGGGCGATGTGATGGAAGCTTGTGCCGAGTTTGGAAAAGAACTGATTATTCTCGACCGGCCAAACCCAAACGCTTATATTGACGGGCCAGTTTTGGATATGAAACTGAAATCCGGCGTGGGCAAATATCCAATCCCGATTACGCACGGCATGACGATTGGCGAATTTGCCAAAATGATTAACGGCGAAGGCTGGCTGCCCAATAATGCGCAATGCAAAATCAGGGTGATCCCGGTTAAAAACTACAAACACGATATGGCTTATACTTTGCCGGTCAACCCTTCGCCAAACCTCAACACGCAGCAATCGGTTTTATTGTATCCTTCGTTGTGTTTGTTTGAAGGAACAACCGTAAGCCAGGGCCGTGGAACCTACATGCCTTTTACGGTTCTTGGAAGCCCATACTTAAAAGGAACTTATGATTTTATGTTTACGCCGGTTAGTATTCCCGGAAAATCTGAAACGCCTTTATTCCAAAACCAGGTTTGTTACGGTTTGGATTTAAGAAATTATAACACAGAAAGTTTGCGCAAAAGCGGAAAAATCAACCTGAAATGGATGATTGATTTGTTTAACGCTTACCCGGACAAAGCAAAGTTTTTTGATCGTAAACAAAGCAAACAAATTGGCAATATTGATTTTCTGGCTGGTGTTTCTGCTTTTAAAGAACAAATTTTAGCAGGAAAAACGGAGCAGGAAATCCGCCAAAGCTGGGAACCCGGTTTAAGCGAGTATAAATTGATGCGGAAGAAATACCTGCTTTATAAATAGAAAATTGCAATGAGGATAATTTTTATGGGCACGCCGGAGTTTGCCGTGGCTTCGCTTGATGCCTTGCTGCAAGCCGGACAAGAAGTGGTTGCCGTAGTTACCGCGCCGGATAAACCGGCAGGGCGCGGCAGGCAAATTGCACAATCGGCGGTAAAAGAATTTGCCTTGCAAAAACAGCTTCCCGTGCTTCAACCTGAAAAATTGAAAAACCCGGAATTTTTGCAAGAGCTGGAAAGTTTTAAAGCGGATTTGCAGGTGGTGGTTGCTTTCAGGATGCTGCCGGAAGTGGTTTGGAAAATGCCGTCAAAAGGCACAATTAATTTACATGCCTCACTCCTGCCGCAATACCGCGGCGCTGCACCAATTAATTGGGCGGTGATAAACGGCGAAAAGCAAACCGGCGTAAGTACGTTCTTTTTGAAGCAGGAAATTGATACTGGCGATTTGATTTTGACCGACCAGACCAGCATTTTGGAAACTGATACGGCTGGCGATGTACACGATAAACTAATGGTTATCGGCGCAAAACTATTGGTAAAAACAGTAGCGTTGATTGAAAGCGGAAATTATCAGGAGGTTTCGCAAAAAGATTTGATTAAAAACGAAGAAGCCATCGAACTAAAACATGCGCCAAAAATTTTTAAGGAAGATTGCCAGATCAACTGGGCGCAGCCGGTAGAAAAAGTTTATGATTTTATCCGTGGTTTAAGCCCGTACCCAACTGCTTTTACGCATTTGAACAACAAGGTTTTAAAGGTTTTTTTGGCCGAGAAACAAGAAACCGATCCCGGGATTTCTGCAGGCGCCTACTTAACCGACCATAAAACTTTTTTAAAATTTGCCTGCACAGATGGTTTTATCAGCCTAAAAGAAATACAGTTGGAAGGCAAAAAACGCATCAAGCTTTAAACCTCACTGATGCTTCTTTTACCGGCATATTTTGTGTATTTAAATAAAAGCCGGACAAGCTTAATTTTGCTATGATTTAAACCGGGATAAAAAAACTTACATTATTAAGAAAATTTAAAACCTCTTACTATAAATGGTTGTTGTAAGAGTAATAAATCAAAAAAATAAACGATTATGAAAAAGTTAAGTTTGGCAATGTTTTTAGCCTTGTTTATGTGGGCGGTACAGGATGTATCCGCACAAACAGGAACGAGCGGTTCCGGCAGCAGTTCTACCGGCTCTGGCTCATCAGGCTCTGGTTCTACTTCTGGTATGCAATCTGAAAGCCAATCATCTGGCAGCCATTCAGGAAAATCTTCTAAAATGAGCAAATCACACAAAGGCTCTAAAAGCTCTATGAGAAAAGGTTCTTCCGGTATGTCCGGTTCAGGTTCTAGTATGTCAGGTTCCGGCTCTGGTTCTACTACTATGGGCTCAGGTAGTGCAGGTTCTGGCATGTCCGGTGCTGGTACTTCTGGCAGCGGTACATCTGGTTCACGTTCAGGCAGAAGCGGCAGAAGCAGTGGTTCTGGTACTTCAGGTAGTGGTTCCGGTTCTGGCAGCGGTACATCAGGTTCAGGCTCATCTGGTTCTGGTTCACCAAGAAAATAACCTTAAGGTATTATTTTTGCTGAATAAAGGCCGCCTCGTAGCAATAGGGCGGCCTTTGTTGTTTAATCCAAGTGTATGTTTTAGGCAAATCAATATTTTAAGCAACAACTTCTACCAAACGTTCCATCACCAAGTTAAAATTTGGCGTGGTGCTCCAATCAATCGTCCGGTGTTTCATTTGGTCTAATGGAGACCAGCGTTCCGGTTCGCCGTGCAAACTAATGACCACACTTGGCGTACCATAAGCAGCCGCAATGTGCGAAACGCCGGTACAATTTGAAATCAAAGCAAAGGAATGTTTTATCAAAACAGCCACCGCGCCCAAAGTGGTTTTTCCGGTAAGGTTGTAGGCTTCGTGTTGCATCACTTCTTCGGCCAAATGCGCTTCGTCTTTTGTGCCGGTAATCACGACATCAAACCCCTGCTCCTGGCAATAATCGGCCAAGGCGGCAAAATAAGCAGTTGGCCATTGCCGCTCAATACTGCGGGAACCGGGATGAATGCAAACGTATTTCTGTGGGATGATTTGTAAATTTAACTGGTCGAAAGCATCATAATCATAGCTGTTTAACGGAAACTCTAATTCTGTCCCGACAGCAGGAATACCTAAATGGTTCATCAACAGTAAATGGCGTTGGATTTCGGGAATGCCTTCGGGATATTTTAGGAACAAAGAGCTTGGCCGGTAATCTTCTTCCCTATAAAAACCAGCGGTATAAAAAGCGCCAAACAACTCCACCAAAGGGTTTACGATGGAACCATTCCCCTGCATTTGCAAGACCAAATCAAATTTTTGCTGCTGGATTTCCTGTAAAAAAGTAGTTATTTTCTCAGGGAAAACTTCCTGCTCCGGCAAACCCGGATAGCCTGGGAAAGCAATAAAAGCATCAAAATAATCCGGGAAACGCGTTAACAAACTTTCGGCCCATGGCAAACTGATTAGAGTAATATGGGCATCAGGATAAGTTGTGCGCAAAGCGCGAAAAGCCGGGATTGAACAAAGCAAGTCGCCTAATTGCAAGGCGCGAAAAACAACAATTTTTTGGATTGGATGTGCAGAAAGCATAGCGGTTGAAATTGCTTGGTTAACCCTTTTGCCTAAATTATGTTTTATGTTGAAAGCCTTGATACTGTTTTTATGCCGATAAAAACAGTATCAAGGCTAAAAGAATTGGCGAAAACCCTGACTTATTGTTTTAGCTTGCCTTTGTAAGTTTTTTTAAATTGCTGAAAACGCTGTTCCGATACATTCTGGATGTAAGGGTTATCGCCGTTGTGTTTTGCATAGTTTTGGTGGTATTCTTCGGCGCGGTAAAAAGCAGTCAAAGGAGAAATTTGGGTAACGATGGCACGCTGGAACATACCTGATTTTAAAGCATTTGTTTTAGCGGCTTCGGCCATGGCTTTTTCTGTGGGGTTGGCATAAAACACAACCGAACGGTATTGCGTGCCTTCGTCCGGGCCTTGTTTGTTTAAAGTTGTTGCATCGTGCGAAGCATAAAAAACTTTAAGCAGTTCGGCATAAGAAACTTTGGCCGGATTGTAATAAACCAAAACCGATTCGGCGTAACCAGTTGTTCCGGTGCTTACTTTTTCGTAAGTTGGGTTTGGTACATTTCCACCGGAATAACCGGAAATTACAGAATCCACCCCGGCTACATCTTCAAAAATTTCTTCCGAACACCAAAAACAACCTTCGGCAAAAGCGGCAATGGCTTTGCCTTTTGGCGCTACCAGGTTTATTTTCCGAACGCCGTCTTTTCCCGGGAGATCAGCAAGTTTTAAATTAGAAGAAGAAGCTTGTCCGCAGGAAGTAAACAGCAAAGCGGCAAAAATAAGGTTTAGCATTTTAAAAGCGATTTTCATAGTGGCAAATTTACATTTGTAAAGATATACGCAGGAAAAAGCTTTTTGATATTTTACAGGATGAAAACTTGCAATCCTTTTACACTAAAAAGAGTAATTGACACAATAGGTTTATACCTATAAAAGAAGCATTATAACTTGCTGATCTCTTCTTCTGAAAGCCCGGTCAGTTTAGCAATGTCAGTAACAGAAAGCCCCATTAGCTTAGCCGACTTTGCAATCTCGATTTTGCCTTCGAGCCTGCCTTCGATTTTGCCTTCGATTTTGCCTTCGATTTTGCCGGCTAACTTGCCTTCAATCATGCCTGTTGATATACCTTCCGTCCTGCCTTCATCGTAAGCTGTTTGTTTGGCATAATCATAAACTGCTTTATTGTCCCTAAAAACTTTCAGGCTTGTTTCATATTTGTCCAGTTCATCTTGTTTCATATTGGCTAGTTCTGCTTTCTCAAAAGCTTTGGTAAATACATTGTCTTTAAATATAGTTGGTATTTGCTGAAAATCTTCTAAATTTTTGATGAAGTAAAGCCATTTATCCAAACGCGTTTCCAATTCATTTTCCTGCTTTGTAAAATTGGGCATCTCCAGGTATAAATAAGTTAACTTATTATAAAAAATTTTACCGTTCTGGTTTTTTAATTTGATGATATGGAGCACTTCATTGCGTTCCGGTTCTGTTTCATAATCATCAAAAGTAAAATCTAAAATACCAATACAATATACGGCTTTCAGGTTGTAGTTCCATTCCCCTTTCTCAGCTTGTTCCCGGATGGGGAATGTTGAATAATAAATTGTTCTTTCCCTAAAGTAATTTTGTTTTGCTTTTTGAAGTTCTACAATAAACTTTTCGCCTTTATCGTTTTCGCAGTAAATATCGTAAATCGCTTTTCGGTCAAGGTCCGTCAGCCCAAGCTGTTCTGTATTTTTAAACGTTAGGTCAATTATTTCATTTTGTTCGGGCAGAAGTGCGTTCAGGAAATCAATGAGCAAAGGTTTACTCGCTTCTTCTCCGAATATCTTCTTAAAACCAAAATCCGTATAAGGGTTTATGTATTTCGCTTTCATCGTTTTCCTGAAATCAAAATTATGAAAATTTAGGGTTTCGGGCAGACGCTACTTAATGCATCACTATTGCTATCTTGTGTTGTTACGCCTTTACCAATTCCTTTAACCGTTCCGTTTCGTAATCGGCCAGTTTTTGCAATTGGCCGCCTGCCAGCATTTTCATCATCATGTTCAGTTCGGCAGCAATGATAAAAGAAGCCTCGGTCTGCGTTCCGGCCTCCTGCACTTCCCATTTCAACTGTAGGGGAAAAGGCGGGTTTTCAATGGCATCAATCAAAATTTCAGAATTTGGCGTACGGTTGGTGATCTCCAAAACCAGCTTTGCCATATTTTGAATGTTGAAACGGGCTTCGTCTTTTGTTGATTTCCAATCGGTAATATTTTCGGGCATCAATTGGCGGTGGTTGTTCAAATCTGCCAAAAACTGGTAAACAGAGGCCGCAGGTACACTTAGGGTAACTTTACTTTCAATCGTGGTCATAACAAAACTTTAATCCTTAACAATTCATTTTCCCCAATCAACAGGGTTTTCGCGCCATTGTTGTAAAACTGCAATTTGATTTTCGGTAATGTATTGGTTGGCAGCCGCGTATTTAATCAAAGCCGAGTAGTTGGACAACGTAGCGAAACGGCAGCGTGCGTTTTTAAAGTTTTCGGTTGCCTCGTCCAAGCCGTAAGTAAAAATAGCGGCCAAACCGGCCACATCGCCACCTGCGGCACGCAAAGCTTCAACCGCCTGCAAGCTGCTTTTACCGGTCGAAATTAAATCTTCCACCACCACAATCCGTTGGCCGCGGTGCAGTTCGCCTTCCACTAAATTCCCGGTCCCGTGTTCTTTTGGTTTTGAGCGGACGTATAAAAACGGCATCCCCAATTCCTGCGCAATCAAAACACCTTGCGGGATGCCTGCCGTAGCCACACCTGCAATACAGCTTACGGCGCCAAACTCTTCCTGGATCATGGCCACCATTTGCTGGCGGATATAAGTGCGGATGGCCGGGTGCGAAAGTGTTAAACGGTTATCACAATAAATGGGTGATTTCCAGCCTGATGCCCAGGTAAAAGGTTTGTTGGGCTGTAGTTTAATGGCTTTGATCTGTAACAAAAATTCTGCAACCTGCTGTGCAGCCTCTAATTTATCAAACATGGCTGCCAGTTTTCGGGTTAAAAAAACAGTTTCGCTTTTTGTTGAAATTGTAACATTCAATTTCCGGAGAATTTGCTTTCCGTCGGGAAGGTTTAATCATATTTATCTATCAATTGTCGGCCTGGCATCTGGTTTTTTAAATGCCGGCGCAGCTTAACAAAGATAAAAATCCTAAAGGTTTTAGCGCAACTTCAACACATAAATTAATCGTAAAACTACTTTTTTTAACTTTTACAAGTCTGTCTTCTGCAAAATTCCGTTAGTTAATGATGTTAACAACTTGTGGATAACTTTGTTGACAACAATGGTAACCCTGATAAGCAGGCGTTCGTAAAAGGTGTTAATAAAACTAAAACAACATGGAAATTCAATCATTATTAAAGAAATTAAGCCAGGATATCGAAGAAAAAAACAGTTTGTTGAGCATGGCCGAATCCGAGCACCGCGAAACAAGCAACATTAAAGCAGAGCTTGAAGTTGCGATAGAAAACTACAGCACTATTTTTAGTGCGCTGCCGATGCTGATGTAGTTTATCAAATTATTTCTGATTATAGGTAAGGCTTGTGCCTGTTGGATCAAAACCAATGGGTGCAAGCTTTTTCGTTTTTGCAATTTTTATCAATGCCAAAGTTTGTTTAAATATTTTTTGATGCTTCTTTTACCGCCTAAAAATCATTGTTGCTTGGTGGTTTTTGTACCGGTATAATATATAGGCACACAATTTATGGGCATAAAAGAAGCATCAAAGATTGTTACGGTAAAAATTTAAACAGGCCCTCAAAATATTTTTGCCGGTAAAATTTATTCCGTTACTTGGCAAAGGTTTTTAAGGAGATTTGAAGTGCATGCTTCTTTTATCCACTAAAAATTGTTGTTTTTGGCAGACGAAAAAACTGGGAAAACACCGATCAGAAAACTGTTGGAAAAGATTTTATGCAAAACACAAGCTACCATATTTACATCAACGATAAGCATTTGGTGGTTGCCGAAGCGGTGCCAAAAGGGTTACAAAACTATCAGGAATTGAACGTGGAAAAACCCGACCTGGGCCTGATCTACAAGTCAGTTTATAAAACCGATGGCAAGCAAACCTTTTTGTACTTGTGCAAAAATGCCAAAACAACGCTGAGGAAACTGTCTAAAAGTATCCGTTTGATTGAAGCGGCCGGTGGTTTGGTAAAAAACGAACGCAAAGAATACCTGGTGATTTTTAGGAACGGTTTGTGGGATTTGCCAAAAGGGAAAATTGAAGAAGGCGAAAAAACCAGGAAAGCTGCCGTGCGGGAAGTGGAGGAAGAATGCGGCATCAAGGTAAAAAAAACAGGACAGAAAATTTGCAAAACCTACCACGTTTACCGGCAGCGCAACGACGAACTGGCGCTGAAAAAAACGCACTGGTACCGTATGAAAGCCGAAGGACAGGACAAACTGAAACCGCAAAAGGAAGAAGGCATTACCAAAGCCTGCTGGTTTATGCGCGAAAAGTTTTCTATCCTTGCCAAAAACACTTATCCTTCTATTTTGGATGTGTTGGATACGATGGGTTTGATCAAAGAAAAGGAAGGGCCGCTTTAGGTATAAACTGGCTGACATCGCCATCGTACTTCAAAATTTCGCGAACAATGGTAGAGCTGATGGAAGAATAACCAGGCTTGCTGACGATGAATATGCTTTCGATTTCGGGTTCTAAAGCATGGTTCATTTGTGCAATCGCTTTTTCGTATTCAAAATCAGAAACCGTCCTGATTCCACGGATCATGTAATCAGCACCAATTTGCTTGCAAAACACAACCGTCAAACCTTCGTAAGCAATTACTTCAACCTTCGGTTCATCTGCAAAAACAGCTTTCAGCATTTGTTCGCGTTTTTCGGGCATCAGCAGTGGTTTTTTGGTGCTGTTCAACCCGATGCCTATATAAACTTTATCAAACAAACTGATGGAACGTTGCAAAATATCAACGTGTGCTTTGGTAACCGGATCAAACGAACCTGGGAAAAGGGCTATTTTCATAAATTAAAAAAATCAATGTTAATAAGCCTGGACTAAAACTTCTGTTGGGATTTTTAAACTTTGATGTATCAATCGAATCATTTCTAAAGATAATTTTCTTTTTTTGCTTAAAACCTCACTTGCCCTGCTTTTTAAACCCATTATTTTTGCCAAATCGCTTTGCGTATAACCCATCTGTTCCATCCGGAATTTGATAGCTTCGATAGGATCGGGCAAGTCAATTGGAAAATGTTCATCTTCGTATTTCTCAATTAAAATTCCCAAAACTTCCAATTCATCACCTTCTGCTGTGTTTTTTTGTGCATCAAAAATAAGCTCAAGCCTTTTTAAAGCTTCCTCGTAATCCTGCTCTGTTTTAATTGGTTTGATATTCATTCTCTTTAAATTTGTGTTGCATCTATTTTATCATATTCAGCATGTGTGCCTATAAACCTGATCCATATCATTTTATAGGCATAACTTATTGCAACAATAAGCCTGTAATTATTCCCTTTTATGTTAAATACGATTCGATTCTTTGCTAATAAACTTACACTTGGATACTCCATCTTAACATCATTAGGACTTTTCCAATTGCTGCTGATTGCTTCCTTGTGCCAGGATTTTAATTGTTGCTCACAGTCAGGATGAACTTCCCAATATTCACAAAGTATTTTTTTAGAAACAACTCTCACACTTTGTACAATTATAATAAAAAGTTCCCGAAATGGGAATAGTTATTTTAAAACCCAAATACTTCTTTTATGCCTTAAAAAACGAAAACGCTGTATTTCCATAAATCCGTTTTTCGCTAAAATTCGGCTGGTTGCTTAAATTTTGATAACCAGGATGTTCGATAATCAGCAAACCGTCTGGCACCAATAATTGCCTGGTAAAAACAGCATTGGGCAATTGCGGGATTTTATCCAAGTCGTAAGGCGGATCGGCAAAAATCAAATCGTATCGCTCGGTTTCCATTTCCAAAAACTTAAAAACATCGGCTTTAAAAACAGCAATTTCCGGGAGTTTGTGTTTGGTGGCCATGTCTTTTATGTAGAAAATACATGGCGCAGCGCGATCAACGGCAACTACTTTTTCGGCGTTACGCGAAGCAAATTCCATCGCAATGTTGCCCGTTCCGCTGAATAAATCCAACACTTTTAAACCTTCAAAATCCAATTGGTTGTTTAAAATATTGAACAAGGCTTCTTTCGCCAAATCCGTTGTTGGCCTAACAGGCAAGTTGTTGGGCGGGTTCAACCGCAATCCTTTTAAGCGTCCTCCGATAATCCGCATCAACCTAAACCTAAAAAATCTGTAACTTGGTGTTGTTTCAAAGCGGGATGTTGGCCGAAATCAGCAGAATTAAACAGGTTTACTTTGCCAAAAAACTGTTGTAAATGAAGCTGTTGTCCGTTGCCTTCTTCTATCCTGCCGCACAAAATTAACGTTGTTTCCGCCGGTTTCAATTTTAATTGTTCCGCAACCAAAGCAGTGTAATAAACCAATTCGTCGGGATTCGAGCAATCAAACTGGTTATAAAAACGTATATTTTCCCCTTCTGGGAACAGCAACTGCAAGCGGTTTTCATCTAAATACAAATATAAATTTTGCCCAAGAAGCTGTGCCTGCATTACCGCTTTGATCCAACCTTTTGGCGCAAATTCTATTTTTGCCGAACCGAATGTTGCAGTTGCTTTATGGATAATTTCGGCAGGAGCGGTAAAAATAACGGTGTTTTGTCCGCTTTCCATTTGATCGGTCAAAACTACATATGCTTCTTTTACCACTAAAAATTTGGTGTAGTTCAACAAATCTTCATCGGTAAAAACAGCATTCGGTATCAAACAAAAGCTTTGGGTTTCGATAGCAATATTTACTTTTTTGTAATTTGATGCAATTAACTCCGAACCTTGTTTCCGGTTCCAAAGTTCATCTATCGGAATTTCTGTGCTTACCCGAACCAACCTTTGTGTAACCGGATGACGAACAGCATAACCAAAATGATGTTGATTGATGATAACAAGCAATTCAAAATCAGCCGTATAAGCGGGGTTAAAACCAGGATCTGAAAAGTTTATGGGGACAAAGTGCATCGGTAAACAAAAGTAAAAATTTTTGGCAATTGACTTTCAGCGTTTTTATTTCATTTTTGAGGAATATGAACGAAGATCTCATCCGAAAATCCTTTCCGCACACGCCAACTTTGCAGCAAATGGAACTGTTTAATTTGCTGCACCAGTTTTTAACCAGCACCGATGAAGATACCTGTTTCATTTTAAAAGGCTACGCCGGAACCGGGAAAACCACGGTACTGGCCGCTTTGGTAAAACTGCTGAAAAACTACAATTACGCTTCGTTTTTACTGGCGCCAACTGGCCGCGCGGCAAAAGTGATGAGCAGTTATTCGGGCAAAAAAGCTTTCACCATCCACAAAAAAATATACCGTAAAAAGAGTGCCGTAACGCCGGATTTGAACTTTGCAACGGCTGATAATTTGCATGAAGACACCTTATTTATTGTGGATGAAGCTTCTATGATTTCGGATGAAAGCAACGGAAACGGCAGCAGTTTGCTGCACGATTTGGTTGAATTTGTATATAATTCCAGAAACTGCAAACTGCTGCTGATCGGCGATACGGCCCAACTTCCGCCGGTTGGATCTGAGAACAGCGCGGCATTGGAACCGAAGTTGCTGAAAGATCTGTTTCGTCTCCGTGTTTTTAGTTATGAGCTGACGGAAGTGATGCGGCAGGAAAAAAATTCGGGCATTTTGGAAAACGTTACGGCTGTCCGAAATTTGATCCGGAAAGACGAAGCAGAATATCCGCAAATTATCACCAAAGGATTTAAAGATATTTACCGGATGAACGGCGAACGGCTGGAAGAAGGTTTAAACTACGCTTACGGCAAATACGGCCTGGAGAATACGCTCGTCATCTGTCGTTCCAACAAAAACGCCAACATTTATAACCAGCAGGTACGCGCCAGGATTTTGTACCGCGAAGAAAAACTCACCGGCGGCGATTTTGTGATGGTGGTGCGCAACAATTATTTCTGGATGAAAGAACAGGAAGAAAGCAGTACCGATTTTATTGCCAACGGCGACATTGGGCAGATAAAAAGAGTACGCAACATCCGCGAAATGTATGGTTTCCAATTTGCCGATGTGCAATTGGAATTTACCGATTATGCCGATGCCTTAACTTTGGATTGTACGGTGATGCTCAATACGTTATACACCGAAACTCCAAGTCTTTCTTACACTGAAAACCAGCGTTTTTATGAAGAAGTGATGAAGGATTATGAGCACATCGCCAGCAGGCAAAAAAAGATGGAAGAGCTGAAGAAAAACCCTTATTTCAACGCTTTGCAAATCAAATTTGCCTATGCCGTTACCTGCCACAAAGCGCAGGGCGGCCAGTGGGAAGCGGTTTTTGTAGATCAGGGTTATTTGACCGAGGAAATGCTGAACACCGATTTTTTGCGCTGGTTTTATACGGCCTGCACGCGGGCAACCAAAGAACTTTTCCTCATTAATTTTAACCAGCGTTTTTATCAGGAAGCTTTGGCCGAGTAAAATTATAGTGGTAAAAGAAGCATCAGGATGAAGAAAAAACAACCTGTCCTTTTGTCGTATTAAATTAAAATCGAATGACAATTTTTCCTACTGCTTCAAGTTTTTATTTTTGGTAACGGATTTGTATAGAAGAAGATATGAACTTAAACAACTATACCATAAAAGCACAGGAAGCGATCCAGAAAGCATCTGAGATTACAACCGGAAACCAGCAGCAGGCGATTGAAAATGCGCATTTGCTGAAAGGCATGTTGCTGGTGGATGAAAACGTTGTGAACTATCTTTTAAAAAAAATCAACGTTAATACAAGCCGGCTCAATACTTCGTTGGACGAATTGATTGCCACTTATCCAAAAGTAAGCGGAAGCAATGTTTATTTGTCCTCTGATACCAACAGTACTTTGCAAAAAGCATTGGCTTATGTCAAAGAATTTAAAGACGAATTTGTATCGGTAGAGCATCTTTTGCTGGCAGTTTTGGCGGCGAAGGATAAAACAGCTTCTTTATTAAAAGATTTTGGCGCAACGGAAAAAGACCTGAAGAAAGCCATTACCGAACTGCGCGGCAACAATAAAGTAAACGATCAAAATGCGGAAGCAACTTATAATTCCTTAAATAAGTATGCCCGAAACTTAAACGAATATGCAGAATCCGGCAAGTTGGATCCGGTGATTGGCCGCGATGACGAGATCCGCCGGGTGATGCAAATTTTATCGCGCCGTACTAAAAACAACCCAATTTTGGTGGGCGAACCAGGCGTTGGCAAAACGGCCATTGCAGAAGGTATTGCCTTCCGGATCATCAAAGGCGACGTGCCGGAAAACCTGAAAACCAAAACGGTTTACTCGCTGGATATGGGCGCATTGATTGCCGGTGCCAAATACAAAGGCGAGTTTGAAGAACGCTTAAAAGCAGTGGTAAAAGAAGTAACGCAAGCCGAAGGCGAGATCATTTTGTTTATTGATGAGATCCATACATTGGTTGGCGCAGGCGGCGGCGAAGGCGCGATGGACGCAGCCAATATTTTAAAACCGGCTTTGGCCCGTGGCGAGTTAAGGGCAATCGGCGCGACAACGTTGAACGAGTACCAGAAATATTTTGAGAAAGACAAAGCGCTGGAACGCCGTTTTCAAAAAGTAACGGTAGACGAACCGGATACTGCCGATGCCATTTCGATTATGCGCGGCATCAAAGAAAAATACGAAGCACACCACAAGGTTCGGATTAAAGACGAAGCGATTATTGCTGCGGTAGAAATGTCGCAACGGTACATTTCCGATCGTTTTTTGCCGGACAAAGCCATTGATTTAATGGACGAAGCAGCTTCTAAATTGCGTATGGAAATGGATTCTGTTCCGCAAGTGGTTGACGAACTGGAACGCCGCATTATGCAATTGGAAATTGAGCGCGAAGCCATCAAACGCGAAAACGACGAAAAACGGGTGAAAGAACTGAGCGAAGAAATAGCCAACCTTTCCAACCAACGCGATTCTGTCCGTGCCAAATGGCAAGGCGAAAAAGATTTGGTGGACAACGTGAACGCAAAGATTGAACAGATAGAAGACTTTAAACAGGAAGCAGACCAGGCCGAACGTGCAGGCGATTATGGTAAAGTAGCCGAACTGCGTTATGGAAAGATCAAAGAAACGGAAGCTGAAGTTGAAAAACTGAAGAAACAAATAGAAGACGAGCAAGGCGAAGGCCGGATGCTGAAAGAAGAAGTTACGGCGGATGACATTGCCGGCGTGGTTTCCCGTTGGACAGGCATCCCGGTTACAAAAATGATCCAAAGCGAACGCGAAAAATTGCTGCATTTGGAAGACGAACTGCACAAACGCGTTGCCGGTCAGGAAGAAGCGATTGAAGCGATTTCTGATGCCATTCGCCGCAGCCGTGCCGGTTTGCAGGACCAGCGTAGGCCAATTGGTTCCTTTATTTTCCTCGGCACAACCGGTGTTGGTAAAACCGAGTTGGCCAAGGCTTTGGCCGAATATTTATTTAACGATGAATCCGCTTTGGTTCGGATTGATATGAGCGAGTACCAGGAACGCCATGCGGTTTCCCGCTTAATTGGCGCGCCTCCGGGCTATGTGGGTTACGATGAAGGCGGACAATTAACTGAAGCCGTTCGCCGCAAACCTTATAGTGTTGTGTTGCTGGACGAGATCGAAAAAGCGCATCCGGATGTATTTAACATTTTGTTACAGGTTTTGGATGATGGCCGGTTGACCGATAACAAAGGCCGCGTGGTGAACTTTAAAAATACAATCATCATCATGACTTCCAACATTGGTTCCAATATCATCCAGGAAAACTTTACTTACCTGGATGAAGAAAACCACGACGAAGTGGTTGCCAAAACCAAAAATGAATTGTTTGAACTGTTGCGGAAAACGATCCGTCCTGAGTTTTTAAACCGAATTGACGAAATCATCATGTTCCAACCATTGAGTCGAAATGAAATCGGCGATATAGTGAAACTGCAATTTAACCAGTTGCAACAAACTTTAGCAGAAATGGGCATCCATATCGAAGCTACCGATGCTGCTTTGGACTGGCTTGGACAATTGGGTTACGACCCGCAATTTGGTGCGCGCCCATTAAAACGTGTCATCCAAAAGAAAGTGCTGAACGAACTTTCCAAACAAATTTTGGCTGGCAAAGTAAACAAAGACAGCAACATTAAACTGGATGAATTTGACCACAACTTTGTGTTCTTGAATTCCTAAAAAGTAGTGGTAAAAGAAGCATTCAAAATAAAAGGAGTTTCCGTTAAATTGGAAACTCCTTTTTTGTTAAATGAAAACAATTATTTTAAATATTTAAATGCTTCTTTTAGCCCTATAAATTTTGTTCTTAAGTTGTATTCCTGCAAAAAATTAAAATATACAATTTTAACTTGGTAAAAGAAGCATCATATAATATGTTATAGATTAAAAATCTATCATAGGCTAATTTTTAAAAATCGGTTGATGCCGATATCTCTTTCCAATTAGTCAAATCATTTTGTAAGATTTCTACTTTCTGAATAGCCCTTTCATAAGCGTCGCTGCCCATAAACAAACGTACAGGAGGATTCAGGTCTTCCGCAATCTTGATAAACACATTTGCTGCTTTATCAGGGTCTCCTGATTGTGTTCCATTCATTGATAAGTACTTGGCATGCGTTGCCCTGACAGATGTATAATCTTCAATAGGATTCTTTACAATAGTTAAAGATGAATCATTCAAAAAACTGGTACGAAATGCACCCGGTTCAACTACCGTTACATGTATCCCAAATTCTTTTACATCATCTGCCAGCACTTCAGAAAAGCCTACTACTGCAAACTTTGCGGCAGCATAAACTGACCAGCCCGTAGCAGCCGCAAACCCTGCAATAGAAGATATGTTGATGATATGGCCGGAACGTTGTTTCCGCAAATAAGGCATCACACTTTTAACCACCTTAAAAGTAGCAAATACATTTACGTCAAAACTTTGCATGATTTCTTCACTGCTTAGTTCTTCAATTGTTCCGCCAATTCCATATCCTGCATTGTTAACTACCACATTAATTTCCCCAAATGTATCGGTCGTTGTTTTGATTGCTTCGCCGATACTTTGATCATCCGATAAATCTACCTCCAAAGGCAAAAACAAATTACTTTTGATTGCCACAGCTTCAACAAGACTGTTTATATTTCGCGAAGTGGCCGCAACCCTGTAACCTTCATCCAATAATTTTTTTACTAAAGAAAGCCCTAAGCCTTTAGAAGCTCCCGTAATAAACCATACTTTTTTATCTTGCATGATATTTTTTGTCTTTAATTGATTAGTTATTAAAAGCCGTAGAAAATGTAAGTTGCTTTTGGCTTTCCAGATCAGCTTTTACAAGGTCTATTTTTTGATTGGCCAGGTCATAAGCATCTTCTCCTAAAAACAAGTGCAAGGCAGGATTATCTTCATTGCTCATTTGGATTAAAACCGAGGCTGCTTTTTCCGGGTTGCCAGGCTGGTTTCCGTCTATTTGGTTTTGGTGCATGGTTTGCGATTGCCTTGCATCTTCATAAGCGGCAATGGTATTGGCAGGCATCGCAATAGACCCTTTTGAAAGGAAATCAGTGCGAAAGTATCCCGGGTAAACAAGCGTTACTTTGATCCCGAAAGCTTTTGATTCTGCTGCCAAACCTTCTGTCAATCCGGCTACTGCAAATTTTGTTGCACAATAAACACCCCATCCGGCAAAACCTCCGTTATAACCACCAATAGATGAAATATTAAAAATGTGGCCGGCTTTTGCAGCGCGAAAATGCGGTATTATATTTCGGATCACGTTTAACAGGGCAAAAACATTCACATCAAAATTTGCCCTTGCCTCTTTGTCGGTCAGTTCTTCCAAAGTCCCAATCTGGCCGTAACCTGCATTGTTTACAAGTACGTCAATTGTTTTAAAATGCACCAAAGTTGTTTCAATCGCTTTTTGGACAGAAGCCTCATTTACCAAATCAACTTCAAGCGGTAAAAAATCTGCTGATTGTTCTCCGATTTCTTTTACCAAATTGTTACTGTTCCTTGAAGTTGCCGCAACTTTGTACCCTTCTGATAAAAGTTTTTTTACCAATGTAAGTCCCAAACCTTTTGAAGCACCTGTAACAAACCATACTTTTTTGTTTTCCATTTTTTTGATTTTTTATGATACAAAAGTAGTTTGGCTAAGCATGGGCCATCTAACAAAAATCAAACAAAAGGTTACAAAAATCAAACAGACCTAAATTGCGAAGGCGTTTGTTGCATGTTTTTCTTGAAAAAATTGTTGAAATGCGTTGGTTCTTCAAACCCTAAACAATAGGCAATTTCTGCAACATTCCAATTGGTATATTTCAATAACATTTTTGCTTCTTGTGCCACACGTTCTGCAATTATTGCCGAAGTGGTTTTTTGGGTTGTTAATTTCAAGGCACGGTTCAAATGGTTTACATGGATGGAAAGCTGACCGGCAAAATCAGAAGCCGAACGAAGGGAAAACTTTTGCGAAGGGCTTTCGATCGGAAACTGCCTTTCCAGCAACTCCAAAAACAAGGAAGAAATCCTGTCGGCTGCGTTAGAACTGTTGTAAACTGAAACGGCAGGCTGCATTTTTAAGGCAAGATGAACCAATTCAAACACGAGGTTTCTCAGCACATCATACTTGTAAATATAGTCAGAATTGATTTCCTCAAACATTTTTTTGTAGATAGCCGCTATGGAAACGACTTCTTTTTCCGACAAAGAAAAAATCGGCGTACCGTTGGGCTGAAACACCGGGTATTCTTTCAGGTTGCCAAACTGGTTGAAAAAAGCTTCGGTAAAAACACAGAAAAAACCCGACTGCTTTTCATCCAATTGTTCCCAGTTGTATGGGATTTTCGGGTTGGCAAACAAAAGCGCCTGTTGCTCTATCTCCATCACTTTATCCGCATAATGAACTTTGTTTTTGCCGACAATCAGGCTTATTTTATAATAATCTTTTCGGCTGTATGGGATTGGTTTGGAATGGCGTCCTACAAAATCGTCCAGCTTAAAAACATTAAAATGCCCAATCTCTTTTTTCAAATTCCCAGGCATCCAATTGAGTTTTTCCTGGTAAAATTCTTCTATACTTTGCAACTTCTCCATTGAGCAAAGCTACAAAATTCAAATAAGCTTTGGCAATGCTTCTTTTAGCACACAAAAGTTTATAGGTGTTTTATATTGATTTAAGATTACAGAAAATCAAAAAGTTTTTAGTGAATAAAAGAAGTATGCAAAATAATAGTTGTTGATGAAAATCAAAAACCCTTGTTTAAGTTAGAAATATTTTTGATCGTTTTATTTTATCAAATGTATTTTGATTTTCTATGCTCATAAACAATTAATGCTTCTTTTATGCCCTATAAATTGGTGTCGTTATCCAAGTTTAAAAAGACCAATTTTTAGGTGGTAAAAGAAGCATTGAAAATTTGATTATAAAACCATCGGCTTTCCAATATCCAATACATCCAATTTTCCTTCCAAGTTTAGCTGCTTTGCTGCCGCATGTAAATCTTTCAAAGGCTGGCTCAACGGTTCGTCCGAAAGGTCAAAAGTACCGTAATGCATTGGTATAAAACGGGCAGCGTTCAATTCTGTAAAACCTTTCAACGCATCTGCCGGAGATTGGTGGTTGGCACTCATAAACCAAGCTGGTTCATAAGCGCCGATCCCTAAAATGGCATAATCAAAACTGCCGAAAACGGCTGCCAACTGTTTGTAATGCGTATCGTACCCGCTATCTCCGCCAAATAAAATACGCTTGTTTGCCGCTTCCATTACAAACCCTCCCCAAAGCCGTTGGTTGGTATCAAACAATCCACGTGCTGACCAGTGCCTGGAAGGAATAAAAGTAATTTTTATGGGACTGTTGCCGGTTTCGTATTGCTGGTACCAGCCAGCTTCTTCTATTTTATTTGAACTGGTAAAATTATGTACAATTTCTTTCATGCCTAATCCAGTCAAATATTTAACATTTGGGTTTTGCTTTGATAATAGTTTCAAACTTTTTTCATCCAAGTGGTCCCGATGGTCGTGCGACAATAAAACATAATCCAGGTTTGTTAAAAGGTGCGGGCCAACAGGAAATTCAGACTGGCGTTTAACCGAAAGGATATCACCAAACACAGGGTCGGTTATTATTCGGACGCCAGCAATACGGATATAAAAAGTGCTGTGCCCAAGCCAAACAAGGATGTCGTTGCTTTCTTTCAGCCAAAAATCGTCCTTGTAAACCGTTAGGGCCCAAACTTCTGCCTTTTTTTCTTTTCTGAAAGGGCTGCTTTCTAATTTCCAACGAAAAACATCGGCAAAATTGGGGACAAAAGGATGGTTCAAGTTTAAAAATCTGCCTTTTTGGTCAACAGGTGTCCCTTGCCATCCTTCCGGGGCTTTTGGGGTTTTTAATTGTGCGTTGTTTTGATAAGCTTTGATCGCGTTGTTTGTCATTGTTTTTATTATGGCACAAATAAACGTTGCCGGATTTGGAATGTAGTTTAAAGTTGAAACTTAATGCTACGTTTTTTCGCTATCGAATGTTTGTTTCAAGCCAATTGAACTGAAGTTTCATTCTGTTTTATTCCAAGCAAATCAATGGTTGACGTCCAAAGAATATCTTGATATTCTTTATTGTACGAATCTGTGGAAGAATTAATTTCTTTGTCGCCTTCAAAATATTTCCCTTTATAGTTTTTATATTGGTCGGCATAAGCAAGGTTTGCCAGGCGTTTACCTGAAACCTGCGCCGTATTTACATTACGTACAAAATATCGAAGCACGGGCAAAATGTTGTTCGATATAAAGCGCAAAAATGGCGGATAGTTTCTTGCAAGACCTGTACCTGGCACAAACCCCGGATCAAAAGCGTTTACCCTGATATTGGTTTTAGATAACTTCCTTTGCAATTCGTAGGTTGTTAAAATGTTGCATAATTTTGAAGTGGTATATCTGCGTTGCCCTACGGCCATTAGTTTCTCATTTGTTTCAGTTGGATGTGCCAATTCTTTTGCACTTTTAAACATGGGCGGTTCCATTCCCGTTTTTTGTTTTGGATCGTGCGTGCCGCTGGCCGTAAACGTTATACTTGCATTGCTGTCCATCAATGGTAAAAGCAATAAAGTAAGATAAGTAGTAGCCAAATGGTTTACACCAAAAGTAACTTCAAAACCTTCTTTTGTATATTGTGTTTCTGCAACATTTTGGATGCCAGCATTGTTTATCAGTGCAATTATTTTGTTGTTGAGCTGCTTAGAAAACTGGGCTGTAAATTCCCGTACAGATTGTAAAGATTCCAAATCCAAAAGCATAGAAATTATATTTTTATGCTCTGTTTTTTGTTTAATATTTTGGATTACTTTATTGCCTGCTTGCTGGTTTCTGCAAGCAATTTTGATTTGATCGTTTGGTGCAATTTTGGCCATTTGCATGGCACATTCAAAACCAATACCACTTGTTGCGCCGGTAATGATGATAGATTCCATTTTTTAAATTTTTAAATTATGATACAAAGTTCATCACTTAAAAAATGAAACCATTTGCCATTTGGCAAAAAGCAATTTAGCTGTTGATGTTTTTTCTGATCCGGCTTAAGGAGGATTGTGTAATGCCCAGATAAGAAGCTAAATACGATAATGGAATGCGGTTTGCAAGCTTTGGAAAATTTTTTAGAAAGTTAAGGTAGCGTTCGGTTGCATCTTCCGCCATCATGGTACTGATTTTGTTTACCTTTTCTGCAAACCCTTTGGCTGTAATCTTACTAATGATAATATCCCAGCCAATAATAGTCATCGAAAGTTCCTGCATCGCTTCCTTTGAGAAAACAATAAACTTGCAATCTGTAATTGTTTGTGCATATTCCGAAGAAGGGATATTTTGATTGTAACTATTGATGTCAACTATAAAATGGTTTTCATCTACAAAATATTTGGTAATTTCCTCCCCTTGTTTGTTGTAATAACAAACCCTAAAAATGCCTTCGGTCAAAAATGCAACCTCTCTTGGTATTTTTCCGGCTTCGGCATAATATTCATCCTTCTTTAATTCCCGAAAAACCCCTTTGCTTTTTACCAGGTCAATTTGTTGTTGGTTCAAATGGCCGAATTGTAATAGATAATTGATGAGCGCTTCCATTGGTGCAAGTTAGCAAATACAAATGGGTGTACATTTGTCATTTGGCAAAAAGAGCATGGGCAATTTAAACGATTGAAAGCTTACTGATAATGATAATATTGAAAACAATAATGCTTCTTTTATGCCATAAAAAATCATTAAAACTTATGTTTGGTTATATGAGGATATATAAAAACACAAGAACAAATTTTAAGGGATAAAAGAAGCATCATTTTTTAATATGCTTTTTAACCTTTTATGTCCCTGGCTTTGACTTTTATTATTTTTCCGTTCTCCGAAAAAACAAAAACACCACCAGTTTGACGTTTGGATTTTACCAGCTTTTTAAAAGTTAAATCCAAACCTTTTAAAATTTTTTCTTTTAATTCCTGATTGACTGGATCACTTATTTTCATTGTTATGTTTTTACTTATTCGTTGTAAGGTTTTCCTGCATATAATCAGCAATAAGTTTCTCGTTACTATCCTTGCTTTTTAAAAGGGAATCAATAATTTTATGTTGTTCGACTTTAGTCTTGTTTTGACTCAATTTTTTCTTTGCTTGCAAGTCTGTAACAACAATTTCAAACGCAACGATTCCGTTAACCATCTTTAACTTATAATCTTCCGGCAGATTGTCCCATTGTTGTTTGTATGAACTTTCATAATTGTCAATAGTTGCTTCCAGTACTGCAAAAGTCTTTTCAGTTTCCAAAATTAATTTACCTTTTCCATAAGCATGAACTGAAATATAGTTCCAGGTTGGTACGTTTAGTTCTTTGTTATAATTTGTTGGTGAAATATAAGCATGAGGTTCGCTAAAAATTGTTAAAACTTTATCATTTTCAATATCTGCCCAATGTTCGTTTGCTTTTGCAAAATGTGAAGTCAAAATAACTTTATCGTCTTTGATAGACACAAGAAAAGGTAAGTGTGTTGCAATTGGAAAGTTGTCTTTTGCAGTTATGACCGTTGCAAAACTAAATTGTTTCATAAAGGCAACAATTTCGTCTCTATCTGTTGTTAAGTTTATTTTTGGAATGTACATGATACAGCCTTTTTCGTTTTAGAGTTTAATAAAACTACAATTAATATTTAATGGCTTCTTAAAACTGCAACAAAAACGCCGTCCCTTCCCCTTCTACCGATTGCGCTTGGATTTGCGCTTTGTGCAACAACATAATTTGCTTGCACAAACTTAGGCCAATGCCGCTGCCGTTTTTTTTGGTGCTGAAAAAAGGCACGAAAATCTGCTCCAATAAATCTTCTGCCATTCCGGTGCCGTTATCGGTTATTTTGATCACAGTTTTTTTATCGTTCAAAACATAGCCGGAAAGGACGATCAGCGGGTTTTCCCGCTCTTTTACGGCTTCAATGGCGTTTACCAGCAGGTTAATCAGCACTTGCTCCATCAACATTGGGTCAACTTCTACCGTTAAGCCTGGGTCTTTTAAAACAATGTCCAGCTCGATGTTTTTCTGTGCTAAAGTTGGCTCCATCAGCGTGTTTAAACTTTCAAAAAGATCGCGCACATAAACCTTTTTGACACTTAAAGTGGTGATTTTGTTGAGGTTGCGATAGGTTTCAGCAAATTTGAGCAAGCCTTCGCTCCTGCGTTGGATGGTATCAATGCCCAGTTCCAAATCTTCCAGCAAAACCGATCCTGATTTTGGGGCGGTAAAAGAAGCATTGGCTTCCTGCAAGCGGTTTTTCAACGTATTGGCGAGGGAAGAAATCGGCGCGATGGAATTCATGATTTCATGCGTCATCACGCTCAACAACTTTTGCCAGGCGCGCGATTCGGTCTCGTCCAACGCTTCGTTCACATTTTGCAAAGCCAGCAGTTTGTAGCGTTTGCCTTCGGTTTGAAATCCGGTTGCCGATAACAAAACTTTGATAGACGATTGCGGCCCCTGCAAAGTAACGATTGTACTGTTGCTGTTTTTAAGGTTGATGATTTCCTGGTACAAATGCCCGTCGCGCTTTTGCAGCGAGCGGATATTTTTTAAGTACGGTAAAAGAAGCATTGTTTTTAGCGTTTCGTTCATCCAAACCACATTGCCGGTTTCGTCTTCGTAAGATAAAATCCCCGTTCCTACCAGTTCCAATATTTTTTGCAGGTACTGGTATTGCGTTTCCTTCTCGCGCGAAATGGTTTTGAAAGTGGTGTTGATCGAATTAAAACCAACGCGAAGCTCCTCCAAACCAACTGTTGAACCTTTGGTATTGTAATGCCTGGAAAAATCACGGTAGCGGATGGCTTCGGAAAACTGGTCCAGTTCGGTATAAATTTTTTGGTGGAAATTATACAATTCAATTAGTTGTACCAAAATTACGACCAGCATCCCATAAAAAAGCCCCAACCAATGATGAAAAAACAGGTAGCCCGCCAAAGCAAAATTTACCGGTAAAAACAGTATGCGAAGGAGGATGGGCAGGCGGTAGTTCATGTTTTGGGCTTTTAGCTTTCAGCAAGATTGTAAGGTTGATATTTAGCTGAAGGCTGATTGCTGACAACTGATGGCTGATGGCTGAAAGCTGACAACCGATAGCTTCCTCTAAATCTCATACTTGCTCAACCTCCTATAAAGCGCTGTCCGGGTTAAACCCAATTCTTTGGCGGCTTTGGTAATGTTGCCGTTGTGGAGTTCGATCACGCGTAGAATCGTATTTTTTTCGATGGAACTGAGGCGAAGTTCGTCCGGCTGCTCCGTTTCGTGCACAGATTCGATCGGCGAAAAGATCAGTTCATCGGCACGCAAAACCGGTCCGTCGGACATGATGACGGCGCGTTCCATAATGTATTGCAATTCGCGCACGTTGCCCGGAAAATAATATTGCTGCAGTTTGAGCAAAGCTTTAGACTCCAGTTCCAAAACCGGTTTGAGGTATTTTGCGCTGTACAATCTGCTGAAATAATTGGCCAGTACTTCAATATCTTTTCCGCGTTTACGCAATGGCGGAACCGTTATTTCTACCGTGTTGATGCGATACATCAAATCCCGGCGGAAACGGCTTTCGTTGGCCAGTTCGTTTAATGGAACGTTGGTTGCACAAATCAACCGGATATTTACATCAACCGGTTGGTTGCTGCCCAACTTGGTTACCTGCCGGTTTTGCAAAACGGTCAGCAGTTTGGATTGTTGGTGCAAAGCGATATTACCAATCTCGTCCAAAAACAAAGTACCGTTGTGGGCAGCTTCAAAACGGCCGATCCGGTCTTCGCGCGCATCGGTAAAAGCACCTTTTTTATGGCCGAAAAGTTCGCTTTCAAACAAATTTTCGGACAACGCGCCCACATCCACTTTAACATAAGCTTTGGCCGAACGAAGCGATTGCTGATGAATGGCTTTCGCGATCAAATCTTTCCCGGTGCCGTTCTCGCCCAAAATCAAAATGTTGGCATCGGTCGGCGCGATCTTTTCGATCTTGTAAAAGATTTCGTGCATAATTTCTGATTCGCCCAAAAGCTCTTTGCCGATAATGGAATTGCGTTCGAGGTTAAAAGCTGTTGTGGTTTTTACTTTAGACCGCTTGTCCAATGCCTCGGTAATCACGTTCAGCAGCACTTCGTTGTGCCAAGGCTTCACCATAAAATCTGCCGCGCCTTCTTTTAAAGAACGGACAGCCAGGTCAATATCGCCATAAGCCGTGATCATGATGACGGAAGCGTCCGACTTAAACTCGCGTATCTTTTTCAGCCAAAACAAACCTTCATTGCCGGTATTGATCGAGCTGTTAAAATTCATGTCGAGCAGGATTAGGTCGAACGTATTTTTAGTCAAAATCGAACGGATATTCTCCGGGTTTTTCTCCGTGATGACTTCTTTTACCACTGGTTTTAACAGCAAGCGTACGGCAGTCAGCACATCGGTATCGTCATCAATAATCAGGATGCAGGCATGTTTCAGGCTCATAAAATGATTTGGTGAAGCAATTATAACTATCGTCTTTCAGTTTTCAGCTATCGGCTTTCAGCTTCTTGTATAGTTTATTATTTGGGTTTGAGGTCGGAGGCTTTGCAATTCGCTGATAGCCGAAAGCTGATTGCTGACCGCTTCCTCCCTACTCACTCCTCAAACTCTTCACCGGATTGGCCAATGCTGCTTTTATCGCCTGAAAACTGACGGTGAAAAGCGTGATGGCGATTGTGCCAGTTGCGGTTATAATGAAAATCCAAACTGAGATGCCGGTTCGATATTCGTAATGCTGAAGCCATTGCTCCATAAAATACCAGGAAAACGGTACGGCAATCAAAAAAGAAAGAGAAACTAAGATCAGGAAATCTTTAGACAACAACCCCCAAAGATTAAATACCGATGCACCCAAAACTTTGCGGATACCAATTTCTTTAACACGCTGCTCGGCAATGAAAGATGCCAAACCGAAAATGCCCAAGCAACTGATTAGAATAGCAAAAATGGTAAAAAACGTAGCCAGACTTCCAATACGTTGTTCAACAACAAATTTTTTGGCAAAATCCTCGTCCACAAAACGGAAATCAAACGGTGCGGCAGGATCCAATTTTTCAAATACGGCTTTTATTTTCGAAATGGATTCGCTTGTACTAATGTTTGGGTTCAGCTTGATTGTAATAGAAGAAACCTGACCGTAATTCATAAAAAACACAGTTGGAGGTGGCTGCTCATAAGCTGATTCCATAACCACATTTTTGATCACGCCAACTATATGGTAAGGATCACCGTTAAATTTCACTGTTTCGCCAACTGGATTTTTTAAACCCATGTGTTTTACGGCGGCTTCGTTTAATATCATTGCAGCGGTATCGGTTTTAAACTGCCTCGAAAAATCCCGCCCGGCATCAAAATGCCAGCCAACTGTTTTTCCAAAATCATGTGTAACCCAGGAAATACTCATAACTGTGTTTAGGTTAGGATTTTTTCCCGGCCATTCAAAACCAATTAAATGCGCACCAACATTGGTTGCACTGTTAGAAGCTTCGGCCATATTTACAACTGCGCCAGAGTTTAGCAATTCGCTATGGAGCAAATCGTATTTTCCATATAAATTAGGTGTTGTCATATCAACCGTAATCAATCCATTTTTATCATAGCCCAACGGCCGGTTTTTGGCAAATTGGATTTGTCGGAAAATCACAATTGTACCAATAATGAGCGAAACCGAAATGGTAAACTGTAAAACAACCAATACCTGGCGTGGAATGGCAGCAAATCGTCCGGCTTTAAGTGTGCCTTTTAAAACTTTTATCGTATTAAATGAGGATAAATACAAAGCCGGGTAACTACCGGAAATTAATCCTGTAAGTATGGTGAAACCCAATATCATCAACCAAAAAACTGGATTAGACCAAGGGAAATTTAAGTTTTTAGCAGCCAACATATTAAATTTTGGCAATGCACATTGTACTAGTAAAACCGACAACAACATCGCGATAAAAGCAATCATCACAGATTCGCTCAAAAATTGTAGAATCAATTGTTTACGCTGAGAGCCAATTGCTTTCCTCACGCCAACTTCTTTTGCACGAATTTGCGAACGTGCCGTACTCAAATTCATGAAATTGATACAGGCCAGCATCAACACAAACAAACCGATCAAACCAAACATCCAGACGTATTGTATGGCCCCACCTGTATTTTTCCCTTGTTTAAACTCGTTGTACAGATGCCATTTTTGCATCGGCTGCAAAATAATTTCCGGTTTATCGTCTCTGTCAGGTTTTCCAACTAAAACGTTTCTGATTTTTGCGTTCACTTTACTTAACGCTGCATTGTCGCTCAATTGGCCGTAAAGAAAAAATGAATTATCATTCCATTGCGTGTAATCCTTTTTTATCCATTCCTTTTGCGCAACTAAAGCTGCCCAAGGCATTAAAAATACAACATCTTTAAACTCTGTATTTTGCGCGAAATCTTTGAAAACACCATTGACTTTGTAAGATTTTTTATCATCTGTTAGAAGTATTTTTCCAATTGGGTCAGTTTTACCAAAAATTATTTTTGTCAGCGATTGGCTGATCATGATCGTTGATTCATCTTGAATGCCAAGCAGTTGCCCTTCAATCATTT
>CAXTKQ010000023.1:30033-32226 GCA_964244955.1 uncultured Sphingobacteriaceae bacterium
ATAAAATCTGCGGCAGTTCCGGTTCAGCATAAATTCCAGTTTCACTTACTTTTTTATCGCCAAAAGCCAAAACGTGCGCCTCCTGATACCGCGTTAAAGCAAGGTGCTTAAAATCAGCCTCGTATTTACTTCGAAGTTCTAAAACTAATGGAATTGGAATAGTTGGATGCGTAGAGATATCTTTTCCGTTTGTTGAGTTTTGGATGAATTGTACAATGTGGTCATAGTTTTTAAAGCTCCTATTAAACGACAATTCATCATAAATCCAAAACCCAATTAGCATGGCAACCGCCATCCCAACGGCCAGTCCAACAATATTAATGGCAGAGTAAACCTTGTTTTTGATGAGGTTCCGCCAGGCAATTTTAAAATAGTTTTTGATCATTTTCTTAAGCTTTTAGCTGTCGGCAATCGGCTTTCAGCGGTTTGTATGTTTTCTAATGCTTCTTTTATCGGTGTTTTTTTGGTGTGAGGTGTGAGGTTTTAGGTAAGAGGCTTTGGAAGTGGCTGATACCTCAAACCTCTTACCTCAAACTTCTCACCTATTCACTCCTCAAACTCTTCACCGGATTGGCCAATGCTGCTTTTATCGCCTGAAAACTGACGGTGAGTAAAGCAATAGCTAAGGCGAGTATTCCGGCAAGTGCAAAAATCCACCAGGATATACTGGTTTGATAGGCAAAGCCTTCCAACCATTTGTGCATTGCCCACCATGCAACTGGCACGGCAATCAGGATGGAAATAAGCACGAGTTTTATAAAATCTGTACTGATTAAACGGACAATATTAGCCACACTGGCTCCTAAAACTTTGCGGATACCTATCTCTTTAAACTTTACTTGAGCCGTATAAGTGGCCAATCCAAACAAACCCAAACAGGAAATAAATATAGCAATCCCTGCAAAAACGTTGAACAGCATTCCCGCCCGCTGGTCTGTTTTGTAATGCTCATCAAAGCTTTGGTCTAAAAAATGATAGCCAAAAGGACTATCGCCTGCATATTTTTTGTATTGTGCATTCGCTGCTGCTATGGCTTGCCGCGCACCGGCACCTGTTGTGCGCACATATAAAATATTGCGGTAATTCCAGAAAGTAAAAAAGATAAGCGGACTAATTTTTTCTTTAAGAGAATGAAAATTAAAATCTTTTACCACACCAATGATCGTTCCTTTGTGGCCATGAAAAGTTATTTGCTGCCCGATTGGTTGTTTCAGTCCCATTTTTTTGACAGCAGTTTCATTCACAATAAAACTGGAACTATCGGTTGGTGTGCCAGCGAAGTTTTGCCCTTCCAAAAACTTGATCCGCATGGTTGGGATCAGCTCTTTATCTGCCATTACTTGCGTAATCATGGTACTGGTGTTAGCTGCTTTAGCCGGCCAGTCTAAATCACCCGTTTCACTTTCAATATCAGAAAAATTGTAAACATTAGATGAGGCAACATTGCTGATGCTGGTTTCCTTTTTAAGTTCTGCCTTCACCGCATCCAAATGATCTGCAACTTCCTGCGTTAACGGAACAGAAAAAACATAACTTTTATCGTAACCAACATTTTTATTTTTGATAAAATTTAGTTGGCGGCCCATCACCATTGTACAAATCAGCAGGATCACAGAAATGGAAAATTGGAAAATAACAAGCCCTTTTCGTAACGATGCAATGCCAACTCCCGAAGTGATTCTTCCTTTTAAGGCTTGGATTGGTTTGAATGAAGATAAAAGAATTGCCGGATAAATGCTGGAAGCGATAAGTGTACCGGCAATGGCTAAACTAACACCTTTAAGTATATCAGGATCAGTAATATCTAAACTCAGGTTTTTGCCCGAAATCTGATTATAAACTGGCGTAAGCAGATAAATCAAAACGATGGCAAAAACCGTTGCAATCAAAAACAGCAGGCAGGTTTCAACCAAAAACTGAAAAAACAATTGCTGTTTTTGTGCGCCAATAATTTTACGGATGCTCACTTCTTTAGCGCGGATTAAAGAGCGGGCGGTAGAAAGGTTTACATAATTGATACTTGCAATGGCCAACAACAGGATAACAACCAGCATAAATATCTGAACCATCCTGAGAGACGTACTGTTACCATCGGCACTAATTAAATGTATATCTGCAAGGTTTTGCAGGCGAAAATCGGCATCACTATCGCCGTTTCTGGCTTTTTTAACAGCAGCAGAAAAAAATTGTTCG
>CAXTKQ010000023.1:32236-35454 GCA_964244955.1 uncultured Sphingobacteriaceae bacterium
GGTCTGTACCTGGCTGTAACTTAACATAAGTATCAAAATTCGAATTACCTAAGTCTTCGTCAATTGTTTTCCATCTTCCGTTTCCTCCATTTTGGGTAAACACTTTTGCAAGATAACCCATCGGAAAAATAGCATCATAATTTAAAGATGAATTTTCCGGAAAATCCTGTAAAACGCCGGTAATGGTGAACGATTCCTTTTTAAACCCGATAGTTTTGCCAACAACATCTACATTACCAAAATACTTTTGGGCCAAGGTTTTAGTAATTACAACTGAATTGTTATTTGGAAAAAGGGCTGCTTTATTTCCCTTCAACAATCTGAAATCAAACATCGAGAAAAAGCCGTTATCAACATAAGCAACCTTATTACCATCAAAAATTTTACTCCGGTCTTTGTTAGAAATATTTTGATCAAACTCGCTGGCAATCCTAACCGCAGAGCTGATTGCCGGATTAGTTTTGGCATAAACTGCTAAAGGACCAGGTACGCTCGGCCAGGTCATCTCCTGTCCATTCGAGTTAAAATGTTCACTCAGCTTATAAATCTGTTTATAATCCTTGTTGAATTTATCGTAATTCAGTTCGTTTTGCACCCAAAGCAATAGTAGGATACCGGTTGCAAGGCCAACAGCCAAACCACTGATATTGATAAAGGAATAAAACTTGTTTTTCCACAAGCTTCGCCAAGCAATTTTGATAAAATTTTTAAACATGATTTTTGTTGGTTTGGTGTTTTGAAACGTACAAACTATAATAGCTTCTATTTACATCATTGAGACCAACTTTCTAATTGTTTGTAAATCAGCTTATTTCCTATTTGTAAACAAAACCAATTGTTCGCCTTCGTACAGCAAGTGTCCGTTTACGGACAGCTTTATGGTGATTTGCTTTTCCTCAAACTAATTTCGCCCATTTACAAATAAATCCTGCACCATTGTATCAAAACCGAACACCTGCTGTAATGCAAACGCACAATCAGATGCTTCTTTTATCACCTAAAATCTTGTAAATCAAACGTTAATGCAGATGGCACAACTTTTCCTATTGTTTTAACCAAATAGTACACACTAAAAAATACCTGATAAAAGAAGCATCGTGGACAGAGTTATCGAAAAAAAGAAATGGACAACCAAACGCCTTTTAACCATTGGCGGTATTACAGCCCTGGTTTTGCTGATCGGCAGCAGTTATTATTTCACTTCCGGAAAATCTAAACTGAATGTAGATACCGAAAGGATCACGATCAGCGAAGTTAAAAACGGCCCGTTCCAGGAGTTTATTCCGGTCAACGGCGTGGTGATGCCGATTACGACGATTTATTTGGACGCGAATGAAGGCGGCCGGGTAGATCAAAAATTTGTGGAAGACGGAACCATCATGAAAAAAGGCGACCCGATTATGAAACTTGCCAATACCGATTTGGAATTGAGTTTGGTGAACCAAGAAACTTCTGTTTTTAACTTGCTCACGCAGATGCAGATTTCGCGAAATGCGGCGCAACAAAATACGATCAGCAAGCTGAACCAGATGGCGGACGTGGACAATGCGTTTAAAGAATCGGAAAGGTTGTATTTGCTGAACAAGCATTTGTACGAACAGAAAGCGATTGGTTTGCAGGAGTTTAAGCAATCGCAAATTGCTTACGATTACCAGGTGAAGCGCAAAAAACTAACGCAGCAGATTTTGAAGCAGGATTCGGTTTCCACCAAGCAGGAACTGAACCAGGCCAAGCAATCTTTCGACCGAACGCAAAATGCTTTAGCCGTAATGCGGCAAAAAGTAGGCGATTTGATTGTCCGCGCGCCGGTTGATGGCCAGTTGACTTCTTTGGATGCAGAGATCGGCCAGAACAAACACCAGGGCGAGCGTTTGGGGCAAATTGATGTGCTGAGCGGGTTTAAAGTGCGGGTGGATGTAGACGAGCATTATATTTCCCGCATTTTCACCGGGCTGACCGGCGATTTCGACTTCTCCGACAAAACTTATAAACTGAAAATCAAAAAAGTATTTACGCAGGTTACCAACGGCCGTTTCCAAGTAGATATGGAATTTGTAGGGAAAGTTCCGGAAGGCATTCGCCGCGGGCAAACGTTACAAATCCGTTTAGCTTTAGGCGATGAAACCAAAGCTTTGTTATTGGCCAAAGGCGGCTTTTACCAGCAAACCGGCGGCAACTGGATTTTTAAAGTAAGCGACGACGGTAAAACGGCTTACAAAGTTGACGTACAATTAGGCCGCCAAAACCCGGATTATTACGAAGTTTTGCAAGGCTTAAAACCCGGTGATAAAGTGGTAACGAGCAGCTATGAGAATTATGGAACGATGCAGGAATTGGTGTTGAAAAGCCAGTAGCTATCAGCTTTCAGCAATCAGCTTTTGCAGGGCGGCGAAAAAGTGGTCAGCTATCAGCAGTCAGCCATCAGCTTATGGCAGCGAGCTATAAACGATAGAAAGGAACTGATTGCTGAAAACTGATAGCTGATAGCTAAAGGCTGATTGCTAAAAGCCTTCTTAAACAAGCTTCTCCAAATAAGTAAAAATCATTTTTTTAATTTGGATAGCTTCATTGGTTAGTTCTTCAAAATTTGAATCAGGTAAATATTCTAGATCATGACATAAAATCAATTGATAATGCAATTCAGCCAAAGAGCCGGAAGCAATAACCAGAAAACGTTTCAATTCAGGAATTGAATCACGGCCACAACCTTCGGCAATGTTGGTTGGAACAGAAGCAGCCGATCTTCTCATTTGAGAGGTTAAACCGTAAAGTTCTTGTTTAGGAAACGATCGTGTAATAGTATAAATTTTAACAGTTAACAAATGGCTTTTTTGCCAGATCAATAATTTTTGGAAATCCCTCATTTTATAAAAGTAGCAAATTACAAATAACCGCTATTGCTAAAGCTGATTGCCGAAAGCCGACAGCTAAAAGCAAAAAAATAACAGATTTAATTAACCGCTATTGCCAAAGCTGATTGCTGAAAGCCGATAGCTAAAAGCTCACCCAATGATAAAAATTACCGACCTCGAAAAAATCTACCGCACCGAAGACATCGAAACTTCGGCCTTAAACAAACTAACCATTCATGTAAACGACGGCGAATTTGTAGCCGTAATGGGTCCATCCGGTTGCGGCAAGTCCACCTTGCTTAACATTTTGGGATTGCTGGATGATCCGGATGGCGGAAGCTTTATGTTCAACAACATTGAAGTAGC
>CAXTKQ010000024.1:0-650 GCA_964244955.1 uncultured Sphingobacteriaceae bacterium
GATTGGCGCTTATTTAAACGTTAGCCAAAACGAAGGGACAAGCATCAGTGCTTTTTTCCAGGATGCGTTTGAGCCTATTTCTTTTCTGGATTTTAATACCTCGCTGATCAAATCCATCGTTTTTGGTTTTACCATCGGGATGGTGGGCTGCTACCAGGGCTATAACTCTACCAAAGGCACGGAAGGCGTTGGCAAAGCTGCAAATTCGGCCGTGGTTTTGGGCATGTTTTTGGTTTTTGTGGAAGAAATTGTAATTGTACAGATTTCCGGCTTTTTCCGGGTTTAAGTCGAAAAGAAATGGAAAAGCAAAAAGTAGATATCGACAAAAGCAAAGCCGTTATAGACATTAAAGGTTTGGAAAAATCTTTTGGCGATTACGACGTGCTGCGCGGCATAGACCTGAAAGTTTACCAGGGCGAAAACGTGGTGGTTTTAGGACGTTCCGGGACCGGAAAATCAGTGTTGATCAAAATTATTTCGGGCTTGCTAAAACCGGATGCCGGAACAGTGAACGTACTTGGCGAAGATGTAAACAGCCTGAACTCAAAAGAACTGGAGCAGCTTCGTTTGCGCATTGGTTTTTCTTTTCAAAACAGTGCTTTGTACGATAGCATGACGGTACGCGGGAATTTGGAATTTCCCCTGGTGCG
>CAXTKQ010000024.1:676-1428 GCA_964244955.1 uncultured Sphingobacteriaceae bacterium
AGAAAGCGTGCTGGACGCGGTTGGCCTGCTGCAAACCATTAACCAAATGCCTTCCGAACTTTCGGGCGGGCAACGCAAACGGATCGGTATTGCACGTACTTTGATTTTAAAACCCGAGATTATGCTGTATGATGAACCTACGGCCGGCCTCGACCCAATTACCTGCATCGAAATAAACCACCTGATAAACGAAGTGCAAAAAAACTACCACACTTCTTCCATCATCATTACGCACGATTTAACTTGTGCCAAAGAAACCGGCGACCGTGTAGCCATGCTGCTTGATGGCAAATTTGAGCGTACCGGAACTTTTGAAGAAGTTTTTAAAACGGACGATGAGCGCGTGAAAACATTTTACAATTACAATTTTATCCAATAAATTATGCAAACAGCAGAAACTAAACGAAACATATTGGTAGGCTTATTTATATTTTTTGGCCTTGTTATTTTTATCGTGGGCATATTTACCTTGGGCGGCCAGCAAAAATCCTTTGTTAAATCACTGCGTATCAATGCCGTTTTCAACGACATTGGCGGTTTAAAACCCGGCAACAATGTTTGGTTTTCGGGCGTGAAGATCGGCACGGTAAAAACCATCAAATTTTATGGCCGCTCTCAGGTTGAGGTGAATATGAGCATTGAGCAATCGGCACAGCAATACATCCGGAAAGATGCAAGTGCAAAATTGAGTTCTGATGGTTTGATCGGCAATAAAATCATTGTGCTTTTTGGCGGAAACCCAAAAATGCCGG
>CAXTKQ010000024.1:1438-14200 GCA_964244955.1 uncultured Sphingobacteriaceae bacterium
GAAGACGGCGATATTTTGCAAGTGCAAAAAGAGCTTTCTACCGATGACATCATGAAAACTTTTCAGCAGAACAATGAAAATCTGATCGGAATCACTTCTAATTTCAAAAAACTAAGTACAGATATTGTAAAAGGAAAAGGCACTGCAGGTGCATTATTGGCCGATTCGAGTTTGGCGATGAGCTTTCGTGCCATTGTTAACAACCTGCAAAAAACAACACGCACTTCGGCACAGTTGGCCGGACAGTTAGGCGTGTTTGCAGCAAAACTGAACACCAAAGGCGGTTTGGCAGATAAGGTAATGACAGACACCAGTGTATTTAACAAACTGCAGGCAACGGCCAACCAATTGCAAAAAACAGCCGGAAATGCTTCTGCAATCACCGAAAACCTGACCAAAGCCAGCAATAAATTAAACAGCACAGACAACGCGATGGGTTTGTTGCTGAACGATGCCAAAACGGCCAACCAGGTTAAAACCACGATGGGCAATTTGGAGCAAAGCTCACAGAAACTAAATGATGATTTGGAAGCCGTGCAGCATAATTTTTTGCTTCGCGGATTTTTTAAGAAAAAAGAAAAAGCCGAAGCCGCTGCGGCCACAACCGCAACACCAAAAGCAACTACAAACGAATAATGCTTCTTTTACCGGGTAAAATTTGGTGAAGCTGTCATTTCGACCGAAGGGAGAAACCTTCTTTCAACCACAAAAGTTAAACTGCTTCGAAGAAGATCCCTCCCTGCGGTTCGGGATGACAGCAAACGCAAGGACGACAAAATAGAACAAGTCGCTTAAAAAACACTGGTAAAAGAAGCATGTGCTTTGTCATTTCGACCGAAGGGAGAAATCTTCTTTCAACTTAAATGCTTCTTTTATCGGCATAAAACCTACATCTTTCCCAACACTTCGTCCAATTGTGCTTCCGTCATGCCCGGCGTAAAACGCGGGCCGTAAAGCAAACGGATCAGGAAAATATCATAAGCATCAAACTTTACCACATTGTTGTTTTGCGAATAAAAAACACTGGTTGGGCTGTTTTCCATTGGCGTAAAAAAACCAAAAAGCTTGATTATACTTTTTCGGATGGCACTGCGCGCGGCAAGCTGGTCTGAAAAATTGGGGACGGTAATCAAATCAATGGCCTGGTAAATTTCCCCTTTTCCGTTAAATTTATAATAAGTGCCGCCAAGCTGGCTGAAAGACTGTGCAATAGCCGAAGGGATTTGTGCATTAAAATCGTTTTTACCACCAAGAAAAACAGAAAAATTAACTTCATCATTGGATTTTGCAGGAGCAATATTTAAACTTGTCAGTGCTTTTACCTGGCTGAAAATCGAATCAATTTCTGTAGAAGAAAAAGCTACTTTTCCGGTGTAAACTTTATAACGGATCGGCACTACCCATTTTTTGATGATCAGGTTGCCAGCCTGATCTTTAGAAAGTGCAACTGTTTTAAAGTTTTGCTTATCCATTTGGCCCATTTGTGCGAAACCCGGGATTGTTGCCAGCAAGCAAAGAAAAAATAAAAGTCTTGTTTTCATGCGGATTAAAATTATACAAATGTTGTCAGGATTTTTTAATAAACAATAGGAATAGCTTGTTTAAATTTTACTTATTAAGGTTTCCGTACTTCTTTTACCCTATAAAAATTGGTGTACGAGCCAACACAAAAAAACCAAAACACACCAGTTTTTATAGGGTAAAAGAAGCATCAACGCCAATCCTGAGAATATCAAAGGATCTTGTATAAAATTAAACAGGCTTTAAACAAAGAAATGGTTTTTTGTAATGACATCAGCACAACTTTTAAGATACCGCATTGGTTTACCTTTAACGCATGAAACTGTTCAGCCCGATTTTAGAAGAAGAAGTACAAACCAACAGTATGCGCAAAAACCTGCCTGCCGAAACCGTTTTGGTGCAATCCAATAGTTATATCCGTTCTATTCCGGTTGTATTATCGGGCAGCATCCGGGTGATGCGGCAGGACGAAGAGGGAAAAGAAATTTTGCTTTATTACATTAAACCGGGCGAAAGCTGTATCATGTCTTTTTTGTCCGGCATCCATGACGATACGAGCAAAGTGCGGGCGGTGGTAGAAGAAGATGCCGAAATTTTGATGGTGCCGGTTGCAAAAGCAAGCGAATGGGTAAAGGTTTATCCGGAATGGGCAGATTTTATTTTCAAATTGTACCACAAACGTTTTGAAGAATTATTGTCGGTAATAAATGCCGTTGCTTTCCAAAAACTGGACGAACGGATTGTGGAACTGCTGAAAAAGAAGGCCGGGATTTATCAATCCGAAGAAATCAATATCACGCACCTGCAACTGGCCGAAGAGCTGGGCACCACGCGCGAAGTAATTTCGCGTTTGTTAAAACAAATGGAAAAACAGAACATGATTGGCCTTTCCAGAAATAAAATCATTTTAAAAAACCTTGTGTAACATAAGTTACGGATTTGCTGTTTTTAAACGCCCACTTTTGAGGTATAAACCAACAAAGTGGAAACAGCAGGTTATATTGCATCAATTTTGATCGGATTATCATTGGGTTTAATTGGCGGGGGCGGTTCCATTTTAACCGTGCCTATTTTGGTTTATTTTTTTCGCACCGATCCTGTTTTGGCTACAACCTATTCGCTTTTTGTGGTTGGCATTACCAGTGCTGTCGGTGCGGTTAGCCATTACCGCAAAAACAATGTGAACTTTAAAATTGCCCTGATTTTTGGCATCCCTTCTTTGTTTGCTGTTTTTACCATGCGAAAATGGGTAATGCCAGCCATTCCAGATCAGTTGTTCAATCTCGGAAGTTTTGAACTGACTAAATCAATCCTACTGATGCTGGTTTTTGCCTTGCTGATGTTGGCAGCCTCGGTTTCTATGATTAAAAAAAGCAAAGCAACCGCAACAATTGCAGTGGAAACAAATTATTTCAGGCTTGTTTTTCAAAGTATTGTCGTGGGCGTCATCACGGGTTTTGTGGGCGTTGGCGGCGGCTTTTTAATCATTCCTTCGCTGGTTTTATTTGCCGGGCTGCCAATGAAAAAAGCCGTCGGAACTTCATTAATGATTATGGCCATCAGCTCTTTGTTAGGTGTTTTGGGCGATGTCAGCCGCCATATCGCCATTGATTATTCTTTTTTAACCACTTTCTGCTTATTTGCCGTTTCAGGGATCCTTGCCGGAAGTTACCTTTCGGCTTATGTTCCGGATGCAAAACTGAAGCCTGCTTTTGGGGGCTTGTTCGTGTTGGTCAGTACAATTTATAAATAAAACAATGGAATACATTAAACAACCCTGGCCGTGGTACGTTGCCGGCCCTTTGATCGGGCTGGTGGTTCCGGCCTTGCTTCTTTTAGGCAACAAAACTTTTGGCATATCGTCCTCGCTGCGGCACATTTGCGCGGCCTGTATCCCGGCAAACATCAACTTTTTTAAGTACGATTGGAAAAAGGAAAGCTGGAACTTGTTTTTTGCCGCAGGCATTATTTTAGGCGGTTTTGTTGCCACTTATTTTCTTTCTGTTCCCGGCCAGGTAAACATCAATCCCGCAACTACAGCTTTGTTGCAGCACCAAGGTATAAAAGATTTTAGCGGGTTACTGCCGCGGGATATTTTCAGCCTTGGTCAATTGTTTACGTTAAGAGGGTTTGTGTTTATCATCTTCGGCGGCTTTCTGGTTGGTTTTGGCACGCGTTACGCGGGAGGCTGTACTTCCGGCCATGCGATTATGGGCATTTCTTCTTTGCAATGGCCATCGTTGGTGGCAACCTGCTGCTTTATGATCGGCGGTTTCATCATGACCTGGCTGATTTTACCTTATTTAATCCAAGTCAATTTCTAATGAAAAATATCAAATTTCTGGTTGTAGGGTTGTTGTTTGGCATCGTCCTCGTCAAATCCGAAGTGATTTCCTGGTTCCGCATCCAGGAAATGTTCCGGCTGCAGGCTTTCCACATGTATGGCATTATCGGCAGTGCCATTCTTGTTGCCCTAGTTTCTATATTCCTGATCAAACGCTTCCAAATCAAAACCGTCCATGGGCAGCCAATCGTCATCCCGGACAAAACTTTTAATTGGGGAAACGTTTACGGCGGTTTGATTTTTGGCTTGGGCTGGGCAATTACCGGCGCTTGCCCGGGGCCGTTGTTTGCCCAAATCGGAAGCGGTTTTATCGTAACCATCATCTCATTATCAAGTGCCATTGCCGGAACCTGGGTTTACGGACTGTTAAAAGAAAAATTACCGCATTAAAAACCTGTTTAAAATTTATTCCATCAGGTTTCGATGCTTCTTTTACCATATAAAAATTGGCGAATATTTAGTTCTTAATTTATTTAAATTGATACAGTGCCAAAATTTATATGGTAAAAGAAGCATCTGAAAATCAGATGAAAGCAACCTTACCTGAAATAAAACAAAATATGAAAATTGAACAATTTGAAGATAAAAGCCTGTCGCACTACGCTTACGCTATTTTGAGCGAAGGTGAAAAACAGGTTATCTTGATTGACCCGGCCAGGGATATTGCCCCTTATCTTGATTTTGCAAAAGCTAACGAGGCAAAAATTATTGGCGTAATCGAAACACATCCGCATGCAGATTTTGTGAGCAGTCATTTAGAATTGCACCAAAATTTGGGTGCCACGATTTATTGTTCCAAATTGGTTGATGCCGCTTATCCGCACCAAACTTTTGACGATGGCGATATTTTAAAATTTGGAAAGATCAAATTGAAGGCAATCAACACGCCTGGCCATTCGCCCGATAGCATCAGCATAGTTTTGGAACATCAAGGAAAAGACCATGCTGTTTTTACCGGCGACACTTTGTTTATCGGCGATTGCGGCCGACCGGATTTGCGGGAAAATACAGGAAACGTAACGGCAAAACGCGAAGAACTTGCTGCCCAAATGTATCGTTCCCTTCGCGAAAAATTAATGGTTTTGGCCGATGATGTGTTGGTTTATCCTGCGCACGGTGCCGGCACTTTGTGCGGAAAAGCTTTGAGCGAAGCCAACAGCAGTACCATTTATGCAGAAAAGCAAAGCAATTGGTCGTTGCAGCAAATGACGGAAGAACAATTTGTAAAAGCTTTGATCGAAGACCAGCCTTTCGTGCCCAAGTATTTTTCTTTTGATGTAGGACTGAATAAAAAAGGCGCAGCAAGTTTGGCTTTATCTATACAAAATATTCGATTATTGGAACCAGATGATTTGGTCAATGTTGAAGAAAATATAACCATTGTAGATACAAGGCCGGCTTCACAATTCAAACTTGGACATTTGCCAAATTCCATCAACTTAATGGAAAACGGAAAGTTTGAAACCTGGCTGGGAAGTATCATTGACCCCATTGAAGAATTTTATCTGGCTGCCGAAAACGAAAAAGATTTACAGGAAATGATCAAACGGACGGCAAAAATTGGCTATGAAACTTTGATCAAAGCAGCTTTCGTGTCCAATTTTGGGGCGATAAAAACAGCATTGCTCAATGTTGAAGAATTTAAAAACAACTTGGATGATTATCAAATTGTTGACATCCGCAATCCAAATGAAGTTGCAGAACATCCAATCTTTGAGCGTTCTTTAAAAATCCCTTTACCACAACTACGCGAAAGAATTGATGAAATCCCAACGGAAAAACCAATTGTAGTGCATTGTGCCGGCGGTTACCGCAGCGCAGCCGGAAGCAGTATTTTGGAAAACCAGCTTCCGAACAATGTAGTGGTTTATGATTTGGGAAATGCGGTTAATGAGTTTTGATCGGGCAAAGAATATTTGAAGAACAAGTTTAATTATTCTTCAATCCAAGTATTATTTTCTATTTTTAGCGCATTCTACTCTCTTTATAAAATACTTCTTTTAAGCACATAAATTCAATAATGTGCGTGCATCGTAACCAAAAAAACACGATGGATAACGAACTATTTTCAAAAAATTTATAAAGAGATACCAATGAACCAACCGATAAAAGTTGCCCTGCTTGGCACAACCGGAAAAGCAGGAAAATACATTTTGCAAGAATTACTTCAACAAGGATATAGTGTAAAAGCATTGATTAGGCAGCCGGAAAATTTTCCAATTACACATTCATCATTAGAAATAATAAAAGGGAATATCAAAGATTTTGAAACAACCCGCTTGTTATTGAGCAATTGCCAGGTGGTAATTAGTTCGATCGGGCCAAAAAAAGATGAACCTTTAGTTCAAAGTTTGGCCACAACAAACATTTTAAAAGCGATGGATGAATTTCATATCCGTCGTTATATTTTACTGGCCGGTTTAAATGTTGATGTTCCCGGAGATCAAAAAAGCGAGGCAAATCAGGCAAGTACCGATTGGATGCGGCAAACATTTCCGGAGGCTGTTGCAGACAGGCAACTCTCCTATGAAATTTTAAGCAAAAGCAACACCGATTGGACTTTTATAAGATTGCCCTGGATTGAACAAACCGAAGAAAGGCGCGGAATTACCATAAACTTGCAAGATTGTAAAGGCGAAAAAATTAGCACAAGTGATTTGGCTGATTTTCTGATCGCGCAAATTTCGGATACTAATTATTTAAGGAAAGCACCTTTTGTTGCAAGTTTGTAATTGATAAATTTAAAGGGAGCCGATATTGGTTGGCTCCCTTTTTATAAATTTCATATTTATTCTTTACGAAAGTCTTTTAACGTATTCTTAAATATCCACCATAAAATATACTTCTTTTAGCAGTAAAAATTTTGCTAAAGTATAGTGTATGTTGCCAATTTAAAAATTAAAAAGCCGCACTAATTTTTAGGTGATAAAAGAAGCATCATCAATTTTAAATGGGCGTATAGAACTTATAGAAAAAATCAGGGTTTTTAATGCCGTAATCTTTAATATCTGTACTAAGCGTAACCCAATCGTTTATCTGATAAGTTTTAGCGCCGGTTTTAACCTCGTGTACAAAACGCAAACGCACATGGTCGCTATCTTCAATCTGATCAAAGTTGGGCGCTGTTGGTTTAAAGTTTAAAGTAAATTGATAACCATTTACAATTTCCAATCTTGCACTTTTCCATTTTCCGTTTGGATACTTTTGGATATGTGTTATTTGTCCGTCTGCAAAACGAACTTTGTTTCTTTCATACAAAAAAGGATAATCTGGTATTTTTTCTGCTTCGGCTAACTGGAATATTTTTACATTGTCTTTGTAGATAGAAGCTGGTTGAATGATAATTGCTGTATCTTTTCCAAAAGTGCTTCCAAAAACTTTTAAGGTAATTTCGTCTCCTACTTTAAGTAAATTGTTTAATTGCTTTTCCTGACCATACTTTGTCGGTATAAAGTATTCATTACCGTTGTAAACAACTAAAAAGCCTCTTACTTTACCATTATTAGAAATAAACATATCCGAATTTTTTCTGGCATCTCTGTTTATAGTGTCTTTAATTTTTACAGTTATGGTTTTCCCGGTAATATCCTTTGCAAGCTTCTCTTTCTGTTTAAATTCATCTGTTTGGCGGTAAGCTTTAAAGGCTGCTTCTCCTTTTATTTCTTCGGGCATACGTTTAACTTTCTGGCGATATTTTATAGTATCAGAATCTTTTTTAGTGTTGAAAGTAAATAAAGCATCAAACTTCCTTACATTAGTAGGTAAACTGTATTTCGTGCCAAACCAAACACCTTTTAATTCTAATGTTTTGATAAATGAAGTTGATAATCTTTCAATCTGATTCTCAGTATAAAGCTTATTATCAATTAAAAAAACAGCTTTGCCATTAACACTTATGTTCTTTGTTGCACTACGTCCGTATGGCTCCTGCATTTGCACAATTATTTTATCAAAAAACCCCCCTTTTCCATCTTTCAATCTCAAACGAGTATAAAATTGATTTTTAGGTACATTTCTTTCTTTAATTAAGTTTTCCTTTTCTAAAGGCGTCATATAACTAACTTTACCATTTTTGGTAGTAATTTCTACAAATCCATCTTTAATTAATATACCATGCTTTTTTATGGTAGGATCAGGGCTCCATATTCCCATACTTTTAATACATGAGTTTCCTATTTTATACAAAACTTCCTTCCCATAGACTTTACCGTTAATTAAAACCAGCGGATTTTTACCCAGTTTTTCCACACCATCAATAACACTATATTCTTTGTCCTGACTACTACTTTTTAACTTGGCAAATGCCAGGCAACTTACCAATACCACCGGTACGATAAGTACATAAATTGCTTTTTTCATGTTGGTTGAAGGTTTATTAAACAATAGGGTAATGCGTTTTTTTAGCGGAACTTTACTAAAACTATGGTAAAGCGTGTTCTTTTTTCCGGCTATAGATAAATGCAAAAGCAAATCGGCGTATATGCTTTTATCCGTTGAATTAGCCATTGCACGGTCCACTTCAAACTCATGGTTTTCTTCTATGGATTTTGAAAAGAAGTAAATGAACGGGTTAAACCATAAGACAATCTGTGCAATTTTTACAACCATCCGATCAATAGAATGATACAATTTAACATGCAGCATTTCGTGTGCGATGATTTGTTGCCGTTCATCAGCAGACAATTCGTGATCGTTTAAAAAAATATAACTAAAAAAAGAACCGTTAGGCAGTTTAGGCTGATTGTATAAAATATTCACAGATCCAACTTTGGTGATTTTTTTGACAGAAAGCCTTTCAAATAAAATGATCAAAGTAACAACCAAATGAAAAGTTAGTACTGATACAATTGAAAGATAACTAATTTTTAATAACAACATCCAATCAATTGGATTTTCGGTTGCAACAGGAATTTGAATATTTGGTAAATCCGAAGATGCGGATTGCAATGTGTTTACATAAACTATTTGCTGCATTACAGGCATTTGCTGTACTTGCGAATCAACAGAAATGCGGACTGACGGAATAACAAAACTTAAAAAGATACTGCCCAATAAATACCATCGGTTTAATACAAAAAAAGTAAGCCTGCTTAAAAACAAATAATAGAACAGATAAAAGATGGCCGTACAAGCTGATACTTGCAACAGATAAATTAGAAAATTCATAACCCTTTGTTTTGATTGATGATTGCTTTAACCTTGTTTAAATCCTCCTCGCTTAATTGTCCTTCTTTTACAATAAATGATAAAAGGCTTTCTGCAGAATTGTCAAAGTACCCGGAGAAAAGCTTTTTGAAAGAACTTTTCCGGTACTCGGTTTTAGAAATAACCGGGAAATACTCGTAGGTTTTACCGTAAGCTTTAAAACCTACATAACCTTTTTTTTCGAGCAAACGCACTACCGAGGAAATGGTATTGTAAGGTGGTTTCGGGTCATCAGGCAGGGCATCAATAATGTCTTTTACAAAACACTTTTTCAACTGCCATAAAATTTGCATTACGCGTTCTTCGGTTTTGGTTAATTCTTCCATAACCAAAACTATAACTTATTTTTCAGTTATACAACTTATTTATACGTTTTATAACTTATTTTTTAGGAAACGTAGATTTAGTTAAAATACAACGTAATTTTAACCAACTTCAACAGTTAGCTTCCTTTCTCCCCGATAAGCCAAAAACAACCTCGCCGCTTCCACCGCTTCTTTCACATCATGCACCCTTAAAATCGAAGCACCATTTAGCAAAGCCACCGTGTTTAAAACCGTGGTTCCGTTTAAGGCGGTTTCTGCTGTTCCGCCTAAAGTTTTATAAATCATTCCTTTGCGGGAAATTCCGGCCAGGATGGGAAAGTTCAGCAACTCAAAACCTTGCATTTGCTGCAGCAATCGAAAGCTTTGTTCGCGTGTTTTGGCAAAACCAAAACCCGGATCCAAAATAACATCGTGTACGTGCAATTGCCTCAGCCGGTAAATTTTCTCCGCAAAATAATCAAACACTTCGCCAAAAACGTCTTCATATTGCGCCTTTTCCTGCATGTTTTGCGGCGTTCCTTTGGTGTGCATCAAAATATAAGGGACCTGCAAACGGGCAACGGTGGCAAACATTTGTTCGTCTAATTCTCCGCCGGAAATATCATTGATGATTTGTGCGCCCGCTTTAATTGCTGCTTCTGCAACTGCTGCCCGAAAAGTATCCACCGATAAAACCACTTCCGGAAAAGCTTTTGCAACTGCCTCAACCACAGGCAACAAACGGTCGGTTTCTTCCTCTGCAGCAATATCCGCAGCACCTGGCCGGGAAGAATAAGCGCCAATATCCAGAAAAGCTGCGCCTTCGTTCACCATTTTTTCTGCCATAAAAACAGCATCGCTGGTATTTGGCTTCCGGCTTCCGGCAAAAAAAGAATCCGGCGTAACGTTGATGATGCCCATCACTTTTGGTGTGCCCAGATCAATCAGTTTGCCGCCCGCATTAACCGTCGTCTTTTTCTGAAAAAATGTATCTTTAGCCATCTTAAAAACGGCAATTTTAACAGGCCGTTGCATTAAACAAATATCGAATTTAAATTGAACCCTGCTATTTTGAACCGTACCGAAGCCGAATATCAAGCCGTGATCCAAGTTTGCAGAGACTTGTTTATCAAAAAAACAAAAGATTACGGCACGGCCTGGCGCATCCTTCGCCCTGCTTCTATCACCGATCAAATTTTCATCAAAGCACAACGGATCAGGACTTTAGAAGAAACCGGGATCAATAAAGTTGGCGACGGGATTACCGGCGAATACATCGGCATTGTGAACTATTGTGTGATGGGCATTTTGCAATTGGAACTTGAAACGGAAACGCCGCTGGAAATGGATATGGAAGATGCATGCTTCTTTTACGACCAAAAAATTAGGGAAACGCACGAACTGATGCTGGACAAAAACCACGATTACGGCGAAGCCTGGCGCGATATGCGCATTAGTTCGCTTACGGATTTGATTTTGATGAAACTGCTGCGCGTGAAACAGATTGAAGACAACGCCGGGCAAACTTTAGCTTCGGAAGGTGTAAAAGCCAATTACCAGGATATGCTGAACTATGCTGTTTTTGCCCTGATAAAATTAGGATTGAAATGAGAAAAAATTTAACATGGTTTTGCCGGGTTGCTGTCGGCCTGCTGTTTGTTTTTTCGGGGTTGATTAAGGCGAATGACCCGCTTGGGTTTTCGTACAAATTGGTTGAGTATTTTGAAGTTTTTCACCTCACTTTTTTAAACGGGCTGGCGCTTGCTTTGGCCATTTTTTTATGTGCGCTCGAAATGCTTTTCGGTTTTGCCTTGCTGATTGGCGCGCGCGGAAAACAAGTGGCCTGGGGGTTGCTTTTGCTCATCATTTTCTTCACGTTCCTCACCTTTTATTCGGCAGCATTTAAAGTGGTGCAAAGCTGCGGCTGTTTTGGCGACGCCATTCCGCTTACGCCCTGGCAATCGTTTGGCAAAGATTTGGTTTTGCTGCTGCTGATTGTTTTTATCTTTTTAAATCGAAATTTCATTCAGCCTTTGTTCGACAAAAAAACAGAAAACGTAATGCTTCTTTTAGCCACTATTTTTTCGTTTGGCGTGGGCATTTACACCTATAATTTTTTGCCGGTGGTTGATTTTCTGCCTTATAAAGTTGGCGCCAATTTGCCGGAAGAAATGAAAATCCCGGCAAACGCAGTCCCGGACGAATACGAGATTACTTACAATCTCCACAACAAAAAAACAGGCGATAAAAGAAGCATCACCAATAAAGAATATTTAAAATCGGGGATTTGGAAAGACAACAACTGGGAAATTGTAGGCGAACCAACCAGCGTTTTAATCAAAAAAGGTTTTGAGGCGAAAATTAAAGATCTGAATATCAGCGATGCGCAGGGAAACGATTACACCAAAGAATTGCTGAACAACCCGTTTTATAATTTGATTGTGGTTGCTTACAATTTGGATGAAACCAACAGCGATGCCATCAACAAGATCAATACTTTGTCTTTAAACCTTACCCAAAATTTTAATGTGCGCACCGTTTTATTAACTTCCAATTCCGCTCAAGATGCCGAAGCTTTCAGCAAAAAACACAAGTTGTTTATGGAGATTTTTTATGCCGATGGCGTTCCGCTGAAAACGATGATCCGCGCAAACCCCGGCGTTTTGCTGATGAAAAACGGAACCGTAATTGGCAAATGGCATTACCATAATTTGCCAAAATATGAGGAGTTGGTGGATAAATATATTGGGAAACAGTAACTTTATTTATGAAGATTACGAAATTGGAATTAAAGAACTTTAAACGTTTTGATGATTTAACGATTGATTTAACCTCATTAGTTGAACCGGCAAAATTGGTTTTATTAATTGGTGCGAATGGTTCTGGGAAGTCTTCTGTTTTTGATGCGTTTGAGTTTGCTAATAAAGTTATAAGACATGATGTTTATATCGAACCTACAAACCCAAAACCACCTAATGGATATTATGAAAAGAATAAATTTGAAAATTACTACATTAATATATTTTTTGATTATGATTTAATTTTTTCAAATAGCAGATCGGTACCACAAGTTGGTCAATTTCCTTACAATACTTTTTACGGAAGAACAAGCAATAGACAAATTACAAAACTAACACGTACAGCTTTAGGACAAGGAAATTTATCTTTTGAAAATGACCGAGACCGTCCTGACACTTTTATTGATCGCGACGACAGATTTGAAAATGACATTGAAAAAGTAGCTTCTTCAATTTTAACAGATGTTTTTAAAGGTAATTATTCAACAGAGCAAATTATTGAAAGTTATCTTAATCCTATAAACAAAGCTTTTATAAATATTTTTGGAGTCCAAGTTAACACAAAGGTTGAATTAACTTCGTTTAAACC
>CAXTKQ010000024.1:14210-31163 GCA_964244955.1 uncultured Sphingobacteriaceae bacterium
TTAGAAGGAAACACTGCTGAAATATTATTTAAAAAAGGAACTTCAACAATTCCTTATAATTTACTAAGTAGTGGTGAAAAAGAAATTTTTAACATTTTACTAAACCTTCTAACAAGAAAAGAATACTTCCAAGATACCATTTACTTTTTAGATGAAATTGACCTTCACCTCAACACCCAGCTTCAAAAAAACCTGTTAAAAGAAGTAACCGAAAACTGGATTCCGGAAAATTGCCAATTATGGACGGCCAGCCATTCTTTAGGATTTATTGAATATGCAAATGAAGCTGAACATGCGGCCATTATTGATTTTGATAATCTAAACTTTGATGTTCCGCAAATCATCACGCCTTCACCCAAAAAGAACTTTGATGTTTTTGAAATTGCGGTAAGCAAAGAGTTCTTATCAAAAGTTTTTGAAGGCAAAAGGATTATCTTTTCAGAAAACACAGATACTTCCCGATATAACAACTTAAAATTAGAGAACACAGTTTTTTTTGTTGGAAAAGACAAGGCTGATGTTTTTCATAAAGCTAAAAATAGTTCTGCTTATGACGGTTTGATTGATCGGGATTATTTAACAGATGAAGAAAGGATTGATCTGCTGCACCAGTATAACAACTTGTATATTTTAAATTATTATTCGATAGAAAACTATTTCTATCATCCGGATAATTTAGAAGAACATTATAAAACCGTTGGTAAAGGTTTTTCAAAAGAAGCTTATTTAGAAGCTATTGCAAAAGAGAAAGAATCAATTAAATCTCAAATTCTGATCAGGTTTCCAAGGGCAAGGGATGGTTATCCTTTTTACAGAGAGAAAGAAAATGAAAAAAAATTAAAAGCTTTTAGATTCAATGATCAAAATGTTCTTCAGATGATTGAAAGTGCCGATTTTGAAACCTTTTATAAAGTATTTCCCGCAAAAGACTACGGCAAACAAATCCAGGAACGGCAAAATTTAAACCCTTCCGATCTTGCCAAAACCAATTGGTTTAAAACTAAAGTTGAAGAAGTTTTAACCAAATGATCAGCTACCTCCTCCGCAAATTATTGTACGGTTTTGCCGTGATGCTGGGCGTAATAGTAGTTGTATTTTTTCTGTTCAATGTTTTGCCTGCCGATCCGGCACGGATGACACAGGGACAAAGCCGTACGCAAAGAATTTGGTTTGGATAAACCCATTCCTGTTCAGTTTGCTTATTATTTAAATGATCTTTCGCCAATTGGTTTTCATGAAAACTCGAAAGAAGAACAGCAGAAATACGGTTACATCAAGTTGTTTTCTTTCGGAAAAAACAAAGTCATCGCACTCAAATGGCCTTATTTGCGCCGCTCCTACCAAACGCGAAAAGATGTGGCTGCAACGTTGCTCGCTGTTATTCCGAACACGTTGATCCTGGCCACAACTGCCATGGTCTTTGCTTCTTTTATCGGTATATTTTTAGGGGTGATGGCAGCCGTTCATCAAAATACCTGGATTGATAAACTGGCCATCAGCTTTTCTATCTTGGGCGTTTCTGCGCCTTCTTTTTTTGCCGGGATCATTATTGCCTGGGTTTTTGGTTTCGTGTTGAGCAAATATACCGGCCTCAATATGTCGGGCAGTTTAACCGGTTACGACCCGTTTAAAGGCGAGGTGGTCATCTGGAAAAACCTGATTTTGCCGATGGTAACTTTAGGTTTACGTCCGCTGGCCATTATTGTTCAATTGACCAGAAACGCGATGCTGGACGTTTTAAGCCAGGATTACATCCGCACCGCAAAAGCAAAAGGGCTGGATAAAAACAGTATCATTTATAAACATGCCTTAAAAAACGCATTAAACCCGGTGGTTACGGCCATTGCAACCTGGTTTGCTTCGCTGCTGGCCGGTTCTTTTTTTGTGGAATATATTTTTGGCTACAACGGCTTAGGGAAAGCAACAGTTGACGCGCTTGAAACTTCGGATTTCCCGGTGGTGATGGGCGCGATCCTGTTTATCGCTTTTATTTTCGTGGTGATTAGCCTGCTGGTTGATTTTTTATACGTATGGATTGACCCGAGGGTAAAACTGAATTAAGATGGACGCACCTGCTCAAATGTATTTCCCCCAAATGTTCGTGCTTTTGCTGCTGCTGGGCGTTTGTACGTTTTGGCTTGGCCGTTTGATTCAATGGCTGTTGCTGCGGAAAAGCCATCCCCGAGGAAAAATATTTTTTATCCTGATCGTTTCACTCCTGCTTTCTTACCTTTTGGCTTTACTTTTTTGGTTTATCTGGCCGCAACCGGCACAACCCATGTGGACTGTCTTTTTTTTGCCCGCGGTAACCGGCGAACTGATCATCCTCATTCTCACCCTTGTAATTTTTAAAAGAAGAAAACAAAAATGAGCCTTATTTTTCTCATCGGTTTTATGGGTTCGGGCAAAACCACGCATGGCCGAAAATTAGCTGCCCATTTAAAAGTTGGTTTTATTGATTTGGACGAGGTTTTCGAAAAGCAAAACGAAATGGCCATTGCCAATTATTTTGCTCTTTTTGGGGAAGAAAAATTCAGGCAGAAAGAATCAGAACTGCTAAAAAACACGGTTTATCCTGAAAATGCCGTTGTTTCTACGGGCGGCGGTTTGCCTTGCTTTTTTGATAATTTGGATTGGATGAAACAGCACGGCACTACAATTTATTTGCAGGTTCCGCCAAAAGTTATTGCATCACGATTAAACAATGCCAAAACAGAACGGCCGCTTTTGCAACAAAAAACCGGCGAAGAACTGCTGCAATACATCACCGAAAAACTAACCGAACGCGAACCAACTTATTTAAAAGCGCAGGCAGTTGCAAACGGTGTAGGCATTACGCCGCAAAAATTGGCTGGTTTGATTGAACAACAATTGGGTTGATGCTTCTTTTACCAGGTAAAAATTGAACTGTTTTGTTTCTGATTATTTACCACATACACCAATTTTTGCCCGGTAAAAGAAGCATGGTATTTTTTATCCTGCAAATTTAAACGAAGCCCTAAAAGTTTAAACAACTTCTAAATTAACTATTTTTCTTTTTATTAAAACCTGCTACCGTTCCTGCTGTTAAGCATGTTAAATAAAATCATTAAAAAACCATTTGTTATGATTAACGACGAAATTAAAAAAGTAACGGATACGGTAAAAGATACCATATCGCCTATAAACGACGAGTTTAAAAAAGTAACAAGCACTTTGAAAGACACGTTATTGCCTGAAAACCCAAATGCCAACGTAGGCAAAACCGACCGGATCATTTCTGTTGGGACTGGCGGCTATATTTTCATTAAAGGTGTTTTCAACCTGTTTTCGCACCCGATTTTGGCTTTAACCGAGGTTGGCATTGGGGCAGCATTGTTGCACCGCGGCATCACCGGTAACTGTGAAATTAAAAAGATAATTGACGATATGGACGAAACCACCGAACCGGTAACTTCGGTAGCGCATCCTTATCCATCTACCGTTACGCCATTGTAATTGCAGCGGCCAAAACAAAAAAGGATATTTCCCGACGGAGATATCCTTTTTTTATGCTTGTTGATTTTTTATAAACCTTACAAAGCGCCTTCGGCAAAAGTGTTTCCTTGTTTGATGTCGCCGGTTTCGTAACCTTTTTTAAACCAATACATCCGTTGTGCCGATGTGCCGTGCGTAAAAGAATCCGGCGAAACATGCCCGGTAGCTTCTTCCTGCAAACGGTCATCTCCAATGGCATTGGCTGCTGTTAATGCTGATTCGATATCGCCCGGCTCAATTCTACTTTGGTTCTCACTATTTTTTATGTTTGCTTCATAATGTGCCCAAACACCAGCATAAAAATCGGCTTGTAATTCTAACTTCACAGACATTTTGTTGTAGTCCGTTTCGCTCATCTGCTCCCGCATCTGATCCATCTTGGCAGAAACGCCTAACAAGTTTTGTACGTGATGGCCAACTTCGTGCGCAATCACATACGCTTTTGCAAAATCGCCACCTGCGTGAAAGCGGTTACTCAATTCATCAAAAAAGCCAAAATCAAGATATACTTTGCGATCGGCCGGGCAATAAAACGGACCGGTTGCAGAACTGGCCATGCCACAACCCGAAGCATCAATAGAATTTTTAAAATGTACTAATTTGGGCTTTTCATAAGTTTTGCCCATTTCATTAAAGATTTTTGTCCATGTAGTTTCCGTGTCTTTCAGGATAACGCCAGCAAATTTAACATTGATGCTATCTTGTTGACTAAGCGGTTCTGTTACATTTTGTGTGGTTTGCTGCTGCTGATCGCTTCCGCCTACCTGGTTTAACAATTGGGTAGGATTATAACCGGTAAACAGATAGATCACAAATCCTACAATGCCGATAATGCCGCCGCCAATACCTAACCCACTGCCGCCGCCGCCACCAGAACCACCATCTTCTACATTAGAACTTTCTTCTCCTCCTAACCAACGCATAATTTATATTTTTTAAGTTTTTGAAAAATTGTTAACAATAGTATGGATTTTCAGTTTGATTTGCCCTGCTTCTTTTATCGGCCTAAAAAAAGGATGGTAAAAGAAGCATCGCGTTTAACTGATGGTAATTTCCCCGCACAAAGGCGTTTCTACCAAACGGGCAATATCGGCAGGGTTTTGGTAACGGCCCAGCAAATACATCAACTTGGTAACGGCGGATTCAAAAGTCATATCGTAACCGCTCAACACGCCCATTTCTTTTAGCTGCGTGCTGGTTTCGTAGCGGCCCAACTCAACCGTTCCAACTTTGCATTGCGAAATATCCAAAATAACCTTGCCTTTTTTAATGGCTTTTTTTAAAGATTTGATAAACCATTCGTCTGTTGTGGTATTGCCGGCACCAAAAGTTTCCATCACAAAAGCCTTGGCATCGGCTTTTAAAATACTTTCCACCGCTTTTTGGCTGATGCCCGGATACAGTTTCAAAACGGCAATATCGGTGTACATATTTTTATGGACTTGAAAAGGCTTTTCCACCGGCTTCAAAATAAAAGCTTCGTTAAAGCTGAGGTGAACGCCAGCTTCGGCCAAAACCGGATAATTTGGCGAACGAAAAGCTTCGAACTTGGAAGAATTGTACTTAAACGAACGGTTGCCGCGGAACAATTGCGAATCAAAATAGATACAAACCTCCGGCACCAACGCTTTGCCATCTTTTTGTGAAGCTGCAATTTCCAATGATGTGATCAGGTTTTCCTTCGCATCGGTACGGATTTGGCTGATGGGCAGTTGCGAACCGGTAAGGACAACCGGTTTGGTCAAACCTTCCAGCATAAAACTCAATGCCGAAGCCGTAAAAGCCATGGTATCAGAGCCGTGCAAAATTACAAAGCCTTCGTAATCGTTATAATTCTGTTCAATTAAAGAAGCAATTTCAACCCAAATCGCTGGCTTCATGTTGGAAGAATCAATAATCGGGTTGAAAGAATGAACAGTTAAACGGTAATTTAAACGCGCCAGTTCGGGTACGTTGAGGATGATCTGGTTAAAATCGAACGGACGCAGCATTTGCGTGGCCGGGTCGTTAACCATACCAATAGTTCCGCCTGTATAAATGATGAGGATATTCGTCATGTTCAGCGTTGGCCCCGTGATATGTTCATTTCGGTTAAATTTTTCCACCTTAAACCCCAAAAATTTTCTTTGAATTAAAGGTCGTTGTTTCGGCTATCATTTCAACCGTTTGCTGGTGCAAATCGGCTACTTTTTGTGCAATATAAGTTAAATACGAGCTTTCGTTGGGTTTTCCGCGAAAAGGAACGGGTGGCAGGTACGGCGAATCGGTTTCCAGCACCAAATGTTCCAAAGCAATTTGTTGTACCACTTTATCCAAACCTGCATTTTTATAAGTAACCACGCCGCCGATACCGAGGTAAAAACCCAGTTCGATAATTTGGTTGGCCTGCTGCAAATCTCCCGAAAAACAATGAAAAATACCGCGCAATTTTTCGTCTTGCTCTTCTTTCAAAATGGCGTAAACTTCATCAAAAGCGTTACGGCAATGGATCACGATGGGCAGCGATGCTTCTTTTGCCCACTTAATTTGGGTGCGAAAAGCCTGTTGCTGCTCGGCCAGCAAATCCTGCGCCCAGTATAGATCAATGCCGATCTCACCAATGGCATAAATTTTTTGGTTTTGGTTCCAGGATGACTTAATGGTTTCCAACTCCGCTTCCCAATTTTTGGCAACGCTGCACGGATGCAAGCCCAGCATCGGGAAACAGTTTTGCGGATAAGTTTTAACCAGTTCTGCAACCATTGGCACAGAAGCGGCATCTACATTGGGCAAAAACAAGCGCGTGATCTGATTGTCTAAACAACGCTGCACCATCGCCTTTTGTGTAGCGGCGTCGGCTTCGTAATAAAGGTGCGTGTGTGTGTCGGTCAAAACCATCGCTTCAAAACTAAATAAAAATGCCTCCTGTTTTTTGCAGAAGGCATGTTTTGCTTATTTTTTCTTGGTTGAAATTTTCTTTTTCACCACTTTTTTACCGGATGCTTTTTTTACCGGTACTTTTTTGGCAACCGCCGGGTGTTTGCCGGGCTTGATGCTCAACAATTCTACGTCAAAAACAAGCGGACTGTAAGGCGGAATAGCATTGCCTGCCCCGCGATCGGCATAAGCCAGTTTTGAAGGGATGATGAGGCGCGCTTTCGATCCCTGGTTCAGCAACAAAAAACCTTCGTCCCAGCCCGGGATAACTTGTCCGGCTTTTACCACAAACTGAAATGCTTCGTATGGGCGGCCGGGCTGCAAAACGCCTGCTTTTTGTGCTTCGTCTTTTAAATTGGTATCGAAAACTTTTCCATCCAACGTGCGGCCGATGTAATTGACCAGCAACGTATCGCCGGGCAAAGGTTTTGGTTTTGCAGAAGGCGTAAGCACCTGATAATACAAACCCGAAACCGTAGCTTTTGGAGCCGGGCTTAAAGTAGCAACGTATTTGGCAATCCTTGAAGTTTCTTCTGTTTTCAACTTTTCGGCGGCTTCTTTGGCTTTGGCTTCGGCGGCTTTATGTTCGGCAATGGCTTCGTCCAAAGATTGTACTTTTTCTATTTTAAGCAGATAAACCACCGAAGCATTTTTGCCGCTTAAAAAAGGCGGCCGGTCTTGCTCGTGGCTTTTAAACAAAGAATCGGCAGGGATCAAAATCCGGACACTGTCTTTTACAGCAAGCAGCGGAAAAATATCCATCAAATCATCTACCGTTTTGGATGGCTGAACCTGCGTGGTAAAAGGCTGGCCTCGTTGGTAGCTGCTCATCAGAACCGAATCACGCTCGGTTTTGATAGCGAGGTTAAAAGTGATGACGTCGTTCAGCTTGATCCTGTCGCCGGGATGTGCATCAACAATTTGATAACGAGCCCCTTTTGCCGTGGTTTTTAACGTGTTTTGTGCTTGAGACAATCCACTAAAAGCAAAAACAAAAAAGGCGGAAACGAAATAACGTAATTTCATATTGTTTGAAAAAGCCCCCGCATTTTGGGCGGAGGCTGGTTTGATTTTTTAAAAACCTGATTATCTGGCTGCCGGGTTTGCCTGTTGTTGCATTGGCATTTGCGGAACCGGTGGTTTTGGTGCGTTAGGGTTTGGGTGGATGATATTTTTCAGTTCTACATCAAAAACCAAGGTAGAAAAAGGCGCAATCGGGCCGTAGCCTTGCTCGCCGTAAGCCAGAGAAGAAGGAACGATGAAGGTAGCTTTTTCGCCTTTGCTCAACAACTGCAAGCCTTCGTCCCAACCTGGGATAACTGCTTTTTGGCCAACCGGGATTTTAATGGCTTGAAACTGGCGCATCTTATCATAAATCGGAGGGCCGGCTTTTTCTGCAACTGCTTTGATGCTGGTATCAAAAACTTTTCCGTTTAAACGTTTGCCAGTATAATCAACCACGGCAGTATCGCCAACGGCAATTTTTTCGCCGCTGCCTACTTGCGTAATCACATAATTTAGGCCGGAAGGCGTTTGTATGGTTTTCAAATTGTTGTCGGCAATGTATTTTTTAATTTTTACCGGTTCGGCAGCCCTTGCTTTATCGCCTTCGGCTTTAAAATAATCGCCAACTTTTGCCTGGAAAGCTTTGTCGTCCAGATTTCCCCTCGGTATTACTTTTTCAATTTTTAAGGTATAAACGAAGTATTTGCCTTTAAAGCCCGGAGGCTTAGGCTGGCCGCTTTTTTTAACCAAAGTATCGGCATCAATTTTTAAAGCTGCGCTGTCGCCCTGGCTCAGCATCATCAAACCGCTATATAAATCGCCTTTGTACATCGGTTTTTGCACCAACAAGTTTGATGGGCGGCCTTGATCGTATGAACTAACCAACAGAGAATCTTTATCTGTTTTGGCAATTACATTCACGCTTATAAAATCCCCGGCTTTGATATTTGTGCCCGGCGCATCCGTATAAATTTTATACAACATACCGTTATCGCCTTTTTTAAAGCCACCGTTACAGCCCGCAAAGGCAAGCGCTGCAACTGTTAAAAAAACTAAGTTTTTCTTCATTGTTTATTGTGTTAAAAGATTTTTATATTCGGGTAAAAGGGTTTTAAATTGATGGATTACTTCATCCAATGTACTTTCTGATTGCCCGCCTGCGGCATTGCGGTGGCCGCCTCCGTGAAAGTAATTTTTACAAATCTCATTTGCCGGAAACGTTCCGGAGGAACGCAACGATAGCTTAATTTTGTCCGGCCGTTCGATGATAAAAGCCGCCAAACGGATGTTTTCAATGGACAAAGCATAATTTACAATGCCTTCTGTATCACCGGTGTTGACGTTAAAACGGTTTAGATCAGCTTTACTAACGGTGATTAAAGCGGTATTGTATTCGCGCAAAATTTCCAGCTTTTCGCTCAAACAAAAACCCAGAAAACGCAAACGGTTTTCGCTGGCATGGTCGTAAACCAACTGGTGGATGGCAGCATTGTCAGCGCCTAAATCAATCAGGTCGGCCGCAATGCGATGAACGTTTGAGGTTGTGGTTGGAAAACGGAAAGAACCGGAATCCGTCATGATCCCTGTGTACAAACAAGTTGCAATATCGGCGGTGATGCTGTTTTTATCACCTAAAAGTTCGGCAATAAATTCGTAAACCACTTGTGCGGCCGAAGAAGCAGAAGTGCGCCAATAACGGAAATCGTCAAAATTTTCGGGATCAAGGTGATGGTCAATCATGATCTTTTGGGCTGATGAAGCCTGCACCAGTTCGCCCATTTCGTTGATCCGGGAAAGGGAATTGAAATCGAGGCAAAAAATCAAACTGGCCTGTTCAATCAGAGCAGCCGAAACTTCTTTTTTTTCGGTATAGATAATTACGTTATCGTTCCCAGGCATCCATTGCAAAAAATCAGGATAATCCGTTGGCGTAACTACCTGTACCTGATGCTGTTTCTGTTTAAGGTAATGGTACAAACCCAACGAAGAACCCAACGCATCGCCATCAGGTTTGTGGTGGGTGGTGATCACAATTTTTTGGGGCTGGGCCAGTAATTCCTTCAGCTCGGCAAGGTTCAACATCTACTATTTTAAAACGGAACGCAAAGCTAAATAAATAAATGGATTACCGGCTTTTTTATTCCAACTTGGTTTTGGTTTCCTGCCGAAAAACCTACTTTTGCCCTTCAATACACAAACTTACCCCATGGAAACCAACAAAACCTTTACAATGATTAAGCCGGATGCGGTTGCAAACCAGCACATTGGCGCTATTTTAAATAAGATAACCCAGGCCGGTTTTAAAATCGTAGCCTTAAAATACACTTATTTATCGCCCCAACTGGCCGGCAAGTTTTACGCGGTGCATGCCGAACGCCCTTTTTATAAAGATTTGGTTGGTTTTATGTCTTCCGGGCCAATTGTGGCGGCTATTTTAGAAAAAGACGATGCCGTGGCTTCTTTCCGTAAATTGATTGGTGCAACCAACCCGGCGCAGGCCGAAGAAGGCACGATCCGTAAAGAGTTTGCAGAATCCATCGAAAAAAATGCAGTCCACGGTTCTGATTCTGATGAAAACGCACAAATTGAAGGCAACTTCTTTTTCTCTGCGTTTGAAAGGTTTTAATTTTGAAAAAGCCGAAAGTCCGAAAGTTAGAAAAGTCGGATAAGCGCGCTGTCATTTCGACCGAAGAGAGAAATCTTCTTCAAATTCAAGCCGATAAAAGAAGCATTGGTTGAAAGCAGATTCCTCTCTTCGGTCGGAACGACAACCGCTGTTAAATACCTGTACTTTTAAAGTTCTGCCCTTTCCCAACTTTCGGATTTTTCGGACTTCCCGTTTTTCCCAACCTCCGGATTTCTTTCCCATGCTTCTTTTAGCACCTAAATTTTAGCCATCGCCACCGTTGGTTTTAATTGGATAAGGCAACACGAAACCCAACAAAACGCATTGTCCGGAGATCAACTTAATCCAATTTATCAAAAAACTTAAAAAACATTTCTGTAAAATTGTAAGCAAAACCTGAAACCCAATTCTGCCAATTTTAAAAACACAAACAGCCATACTGTTTTTACCGGCTTTTTTTTAGGTGTTTGGAAGTTGATAGATCGTGGTTTGTGGTTAATAGTTGATCGTTCATGGTTTGTGCAAATTGGCATGAACCCTGATTTATGAACCACAATTTATCAACCATGAACCAAACATTATGAACCAAAATATAAACCCGTTTAAAAATTTAATCATGAACTACACACGCAGAAATTTTATCAAAGGCGGAACCATTGCAGGTGTTTCGGCCTTGGCCATGACGGAGATTGTAACGTCCGCTTTTGCAGAAGCCAAAGTTGGCAAAATTGCCATCGGGCAAAACAACACCATTCTTTTTCAGGGCGATTCGATTACGGATTCGGGCCGGAAAAAAGACAACATGGATCCAAACAATACTTCGGCTTTGGGCAATGGTTATGCGATGATGGCCGGTTCGGAACTGTTGTTTAAGTACCCGGAAAAAAGCCTGAAAGTGTACAACAAAGGCATCAGCGGCAACAAAGTTTACCAATTGGCCGAACGCTGGGACGCGGATTGCTTGGACCTGAAGCCAGATGTTTTGAGCATTTTAATTGGTGTAAACGATTACTGGCACAAGCATGACGGCCATTACAACGGCACGGTTGACATTTACCGGAACGATTTTAAAGCCCTATTGGAGCGTACCAAAAAAGCCTTGCCCAACGTCAAGTTGATTATCTGCGAGCCTTTTGCCGTGCCGGATGTAAAAGCGGTGGACAAAACCTGGTACCCCGAATTCCCGGAATACCAAAAAGCGGCCCGCGAAATAGCCAACCAATTTAATGCTGCTTTTATCCCCTTTCAATCCGTGTTTGATAAAGCAGTAAAATCTGCCCCAGGCGCTTATTGGACCGGCGATGGCGTACATCCAAGTTTGGCTGGCGCGCAATTGATGGCGCATGCTTGGGGGGAAGTGGTGAAGGGGTAAGGTTGGAAGTTTATCATTTTTATTATAATATATGGCAAACGAATTAGAAGAAGCGATAACAATTAAAAATGCTATTGACAGAATAGATGCAGGAGATTTTTTACTTCCTTCAATTCAAAGAAGATTCGTGTGGAATACAAGACAAGTTGAACTCCTCTTTGATTCAGTTATGCAAAATTACCCAATTAATACTTTTATGTTTTGGAAAGTTAAAGCTGATTCAATTAAAAATAACTTTATGTTTTACGAATTTCTAAAAAAGTATGTAGAATACAATGGAGGCAATAATGAAGAACAAAAAACAAAAGGATATAAAGATTTCGAAGCTGTAATTGATGGGCAACAAAGATTAAATAGTTTGTATATTGGCTTGAAAGGTAGCTTTGCATTCAAAAAAAGAATTAAAAACAAAAAGAAGTACCATCATGATGAAAAGCATTATCCTACTAGAAAACTATTTTTAGACTTATTAAATCCTATTTAGGAAGATGATGAAAGAAAGGTTTATGATTTTAGATTTTTAATTCACAATGAACATGAAAAAGAAAATGAATCAAAATGTAAGAAAGTAAATGATAAAGATGAAAACGATAAATATCTTGAATGCTTTTGGTTTGAGGTTGGAGATATATTAAAATTTAAAAACGAAGACGATGTAAATACTTATTTGATAGAAAAGAATTTAAAAATTTCAGGATTTGCTGGTGAGACTTTATTAAAATTTTTTAAATTAATAAATGAAAAGCCATTAATCAATTATTTTCTTGAGGTAGAACAGGATTTTGATAAGATATTGTACGAATTTATTAGAACAAATTCTGGTGGAACTAAACTATCTTTTGCTGATTTGCTTATGTCAATAATAACAGCATCTTGGGAAATCGGACAGTCATCTAAGAGCGCAAGAGAACAAATAGATAACATTGTTAAAGAAATTCAAACATACGGCTTTGGAATAGACCAAGATTTCATATTAAAAACTTGTTTAGTATTAGTTTCAGACGATATAAGATTTGCCCTAAAAAACTTTGATACTAATACTATTGATCTTATTAAAAATAATTGGGGTAAAATTACTCTTTGTATTAAAGCTAGCTTTGAGTTAATCAAATCTTTTTCTTTTAATAACAACTCTTTACGAGCCAAAAACTCTATAATACCAATAATTTACTATTTGTACTTAACAAACTCATTTCTTGATATAAATAAAGAAAACAAGCACAAAGAGAATAAAGAGCTGATTAAACAATATTTAAATATTGCTTTATTAAACAAACTGTTTGGAGGTAGCTCGGATGGATTTTTAAATAGAATAAAAAAAGTTATTCTGGACAATCAACAAAACAAATTTCCTCTCGATAAATTAAAAGAAGAATTTAAAGGAACTAATAGAAGCTTTAACATTAGTGATGAAAAATTAGATAATATTTTAAGGATTTCTTACGATAATTTAGATAGCTTTTACATCTTATCTATTTTGTTTCCAAAATTTAACTTTGAATTTATGAATCCTAATGTTGATCATTTATTTCCAAAATCAGCATTTAGTGCTATCAATTATAATTCTTTAGACAAAGAACAAGTAGAGTTTTACAATAATCATTACAACACTGTTCTAAATCTTTCATTGCTGTCAGAAGAACAAAACAAGTCTAAAAATAAAAGTTATTTAAAACCTTGGATCGAAGATCAGGAAAAGCATAACACAAATATTAGGAATACATTACTCATTCCGGAAGATGTAGAATTAGACTTTGAAAATTTTAGAGAATTTATTGAAAAAAGGGAAATAAAACTAAAAGAAATTATCAAGAGTAATATTACGTAGTTTGATAGACATAATTAAAATTATGATTTCTCCAAACCAAAAAAACCAAATTATTTACATTACATCAAAATTCCATCCTAAATTGATTGGCGTTTTTGGTTCGTATGCACGTGGAGAAAACAACCAAAACAGTGACGTAGATATTTTAATTGATTTTGAACAAGACTTAAACTTGCTAGACTTAATTGGATTAGAACAGGAATTAACCGAGGTTCTTAAAATTAAAGTTGATTTAATTACTTTAAGATCGTTAAACCCAGCATTAAAAAAATATATAGAAAAAGATTTAGTTTTACTTCCGTTAACAGTTTTAAACAAATGAAGAAAGACGAACTCATCTATTTAAATCATATTTTGGATTGTATCGACAAGATTCAGAATTATACTTTTGAAATAAATAAAGATGAGTTTTTGGCCAAACCAATAATACAAGATGCGGTCATCAGAAACTTAGAAATTATTGGCGAAGCAACTAAACATTTAACGCAAGAATTTCGATCAAAATATCCAAAAATTGAATGGAAAAAGATAGCTGGTATGAGAGATAAATTAATTCACGATTACATCGGAGTTGATATTTTAGCTGTTTGGGGAGTAGTTGAAGAAATCATTCCCAAATTTCATGGACAAATATTAGAAATTATCGAAATAGAAAAAGATAAGAATTAATTGCTCAAACCTCCACGCCTCCCTTCTCCACCGCCACCCTTTGCGAACTATAAATCCCGCTTTTTCCGCTAAAATAATAGGCGGTAAAACAAGCAATCGCATAATACAATAAATTCCCTCCGCCAAAAAGTTCGACACCCATTAACGTACAGGCCAAAGGCGTATTGGTGGCACCGGCAAAAACGGCAATAAAACCTAAACCGGCCAGCAAATCAACGGGAACGCCAAAAAGCATGGCCAGCACATTGCCCAAAGTGGCACCGATAAAAAACAAAGGCGTTACTTCGCCGCCTTTAAAACCGGTGCCTAAAGTAATGGCGGTAAAAAGGATTTTCCAAAACCAGCTAAAGTAAGTAACGCCGCCGGCATGGAAAGCGTTAACCAAAGAAACGCCGTTCGGATGTTTGGAAACGATACCGATACCCAAATAATCACGGGTGCCTAAAAGGTAGGTCAGCGCAATTATAAACACAACGCCAACGACCGGAATAAGCCACTTAATGGTGATAAACTTAACTGCAGTTTTTTGAATGTTATGTGTTAGTTTGGTAAATAGCTGACTGACCAACCCAAAGGCAATACCGGCCAGGATGACTTTCAGGGCCAACAAAAAATCAATTTTAATAAAAGAAACCTGGTGTACTTTTGCAAAACCGGCAATTTGATATTGGGTATGATGGATTCCCCAAGCCGAACAAGTTATATCGGCAATGATACCAGCCATTAAACAAGGCAGCAAAGCATTGTATTTTAACTGGCCGATGGTTAAAACTTCCATGGCAAAAACAGCACCGGTTAAAGGCGTACCAAAAACAGCACCGAAACCGGCAGCAATCCCGGCGGTTAAAACTACGCGGACATCCTCTTCGCCAAATTTTGCTTTCCGGGCCAATAAAGCGGCCATGCTGCCGCCCATTTGCACGGCTGTGCCTTCCCTTCCGGCAGAGCCGCCAGATAAATGGGTAATGATGGTGGTAACCAACACCAAAGGCGCCATCCGGAAAGGTACGCCGCCGCCTGGCTGGTGTATTTCATCAATAATTAAATTGTTGCCCGCCGCTGCGTTTTTTCCGGCCAAACGGTACAAAAGATAAATAACAACACCCGAAACAGGCATTAAAAACAATATCCCGGGATGCAGGAACCGAAACTGTGTTGCCCAATCCATCAGCCACAAAAACAGGGCAACCAGCGAACCGATTGCTACTGCCAATGGTGTTATACAAACTGTCCATTTTAATAAATGCCGGAGGATGAAATAAGTAGCGGGGATTTTTTTTAGTGGAAACATGCCTGCATATCAATTTTTACCCTATAAAAAGAGTATTGTTTGCAGGCGCCATCAGCCAATATTGGCGGTTCGATGCAGGAAGACACCATTTCCTGTTGTGTTGGTGCAAATATAAAAGATTGTTTTAAACCTGTTTAAATTGATATAAGAAAAATTGCCAATGCTTCTTTTACCCTATAAAAATTGGTGTGTTTGCATCAGCTTAAAAAACTAAAATTAAATACTTAATGATTTTTAGGCGGTAAAAGAAGCATTAAAGATTTTTATCGAAACAAACATTTTAACGGATCACGGTGATCGAGCCCGAACGCAGCACACGTTCTTTGCGGTAAGTATCAACGCCTTCTAAAACCCAATAATAGGTACCGGTTGGGGTTTTGCTGCCGTTAAAATTGCCGTCCCAATAATCGGTCAACTGCTTGGTTTCGTAAACCTGCTGGCCGTAGCGGTTGTAAATCTTAAAATATTTCAATTGCATAGCGCCTTCGTAACTGATCTTGAACAGGTCATTCGTCCCGTCATTGTTTGGGGTAAAAACATTAGGCGCAACTATTTTGACCGGCAAAGGCGGGTCAATCGTTACAAGTACCGGCAAAACCAACGTACAACCTGCTTTATCGGTGGCTTCAACATAATAAACACCGTTCTTTTTTACCTCGGCCGGATTATCCAAAACATCAGTGGCGGCCAGGTTTTTCCAATACGAGTAAACCAAACTATCGCTGCCGGTATGCGCCTTTGTAAGATCGGCCGAAGCCGGAAAAACAACCCGGACAGCAGGGTTTAACGTGAAAACCGGCAGCGGATAAACCTGCACCGAAACCGGGCTTACTTTCGAGCAACCTGTTGCATTGGTTGCCTTGATGTAATAAGTCCCGCTAGTGGTTACCTTGTCTGGCGATGGCAAAACGGTTGTAGCGGCGGCATTTTTCCAGTAAGAATAGGTCAGATTTGCATCGCTTCCGGCCACCAGCATAGCATTGGTTAAATCAACCGACAGACAAGCCACTGCATTTTTGACAACCAGTTTCGGTTGAATGCCGATCACTACTTTTACCGGTACAATTGCAGTACAGCCTAACGTATTTGTCCCTTTTATGTAGTAAGTCCCGGCAGAATCAATGGCCTGAGGCGCGTTTAAAGGTACCGTTGCGTCCTTATCTTTCCAATACGTATAAGTAAGGGCGGTACTGCTGCCAGCAGTTATTTTAGCTTGTGTGATGTCTGCTTTGTCGGGTTGGCATACCGGGCCGGGATCATTAATGATTATCGAAGTTGTATTTTCAAGCTTAACCTCAATGGGTTTGATATCAGAGCAACCGGCTGCATTAACCGCTTTGATATAATAAGTCCCGCTGGTAGTGATTTGGGTTGGGTCAGGCACGTAATCGGTGGCATCAGGGTCATTAAAATACGAATAAGTTAAATTCGGGCTGCTGCCTTCCGTCAAACTTGGGTTTTTTAAACTGATGCCGGCCTCACAACCGGAAACAGAGGGTTTAACATTTAAAGTGAGTATATCCGGCGAAGCATGGATGGTGGTATGTAAAGTATCTTCGCAACCCAAACCCGGAAAAGGCACTATCCTTAACGCATATTTGGTTTGGTCTGGCGGGGCGGGCGAGATGGTCAGCACATTTGAAGTGCCCAATACTTTAGAAAAATCATTGGTGTACCAATAATATTCTTTAAAACCGGCCGGTGCAGACAGCTTTACAAACGAGTTGCCG
>CAXTKQ010000024.1:31173-35376 GCA_964244955.1 uncultured Sphingobacteriaceae bacterium
GTCTCTCCGGTAATGGGCGATGCACAGTTTTCGTTTACGTCAATGTAAGCATAACCAAAATGGCCGCCGCGGCTGCAATCGTTGGTTGTAAATTCCAAGCGCAGTGTTTTTCCCTGAAGCCCGGACAAATTAATGGTGATAGGCGACCAGGGCTTATAAAAAACACTGTTTGCCGTTTGCTGAAAACCAGGCAGGGCCGATGAGGCAACGAACTCAAAAGAACCGCAATTAACGTATTGGTTAGAAGCAACATCAAAAACACGGGCGGTAAATTTGGGCTGCTCCCAAACGGCATGATCGGGGTTTTGAAACACCACAGCATAATTATAAATGATACTGTAGGTACTACTGTTGGGCACTGTAAAGGTATAACTCACCCTTTCGGCCTGGCCACCGGTATTGTCATTGCCCAACTTAAGCGAGTAAGTGCTTCCGTTGGGGCAGGTAACCGGAAATTTACCATAAGGGTCGAGCTGGTTGGGCGCATATTTAAACACCGTATGCCTGCCGGGAACAGGGGCAGAAGGCGCTACTGTGATAGCACCGGTAAGCCTGTCAATACTTCCGATATAACATTGCCAGTTTTGCAAGGTCCCCAATTCAAAACCAATATTTTCCGGGCAGCCCGAACCCTGGCCTTTTACCTGAACCGTAATCAGCATGAAAAACAGTAAAAAAAAAGTATAAAACTTCATCTCCTCACCTGTAAAACCGTGCTGCTGGTAATTGGTAATTGGCTGGCCAACAGACCTGATAAATTTAATTGAATTTAATTAGAAATGAAAAGGGTTATTGAAGTTGTTTAAACTTTTAGGGCGCTGTTTTAAATTTGCACAAAAAAAGACATGCTTCTTTTATCGGGCAAAAATTGGTGTGCGGTATGACTTTAACGAATACGTTGTTTAAACTTTTGTTATGGTAAGAATAAGACTATAACAATGACAATGAACTCATCCCCCTAACCCCCTTTAAAGGGGGAAGCCTATCGCCTACCTTTCTAAAGTTTAAAAGATTGGAGATGAAAAGATGTGCGCCCTGGCCCTTTTCCCCCTTTGAAGGGGGCCAGGGGGATGACTTTAATTTTTACCCGATAAAAGAAGCATCCGAAGATAAGCTCCAAACAAATCAAATTAAAAAACCAATATTTTTACCGATAAAAGAAGCATCAACGGAAAAGAAGAGGGCCGGAAAAAAAATCAAACCACTTCGTTTCAAAATAAAAAAGGAGCACCATAACCTGATGCTCCTTTTATGCACTAAAAATTGGTGTGGCTTAAGGATGTTTTTGCTCGTCGGGCTTATAATTGGCTTTCATTTCTTCCAGCTTTTTCTTGCCGTAGGCAAACTTGGTTATGATTACATACAAAACCGGCACAATAAAAATACCAAGCAAGGTTGCGGCCAGCATACCGCCTAAAACTGTAAAACCAATGGTTTGCCGCGATTGGGCACCTGCCCCGCTTGCAAACACCAAAGGCAAAACGACCAGTATAAAAGCCAGCGAAGTCATGATGATCGGCCTTAAACGTAGCTTTACGGCTTCCAGTGTTGATTCTTCCAGGTCCATGCCTTTGTCCACCCTTTCTTTGGCAAACTCCACAATCAAAATGGCGTTTTTGGCGGCCAAACCAATCAGCGTGATCAAGCCGATCTGGGCATAAATGTTATTGTCAATATGCGGCACAAACGTTAGAAACAGAATGGCGCCAAAAGCACCAACCGGTACAGCCAGCAATACGGAAAAAGGCACCGACCAGCTTTCGTACAGCGCGGCCAGGAACAAAAACACAAACATGATGGACAGGCCGAAAATGTAGATGGTTTTGGAACCTGAAGCCAGTTCTTCCCGGCTTAAACCCGAAAACTCGTAGCCGTAACCTTGCGGCAAAGTTTTGGCCGCTACTTCTTTTAGGGCAGTCAAAGCATCACCGCTACTGTAGCCCGGTGCCGAGCCGCCATCAATTTCTGAAGACCGGAACAGGTTGTAATGGGAAATAAGCGGCGCGCTTTCTATAACTTTGTAAGAAGTAAGCGTACTTAAAGGCACCATAGTGCCGGCCTGGTTTCGTACAAAATATTGCCCCAGGTTTTTTATGTCGGTACGATAAGTGGAATCTGCCTGTTCCAGCACGTGGAAGTTACGGCCGTAAATGGTAAAGTCGTTTACGTAGGTACTTCCCAAATAAGTGCCTAATGCGCTAAACACATCAGAAACCAGCACACCCATTTTCTTGGCTTTTTCGCGGTCAACTTCTAATTGGTAACTTGGTGTACGGGCTGTAAAAAAGGTAAAAGCCCTCGAAATTTCGGGCCGTTTATTGGCTTCGGCCACAAAATTTTGAATAACATTTTCAAAGCCTTTGATATCAGTACTTGGCTCTTTTTGTTCGATAATGAAAGAAAAACCTGCCGTATTGCCCAATCCCGGTATGGCCGGCGGAGGGATAACCACGATACTTGCTTCTTTTATCACCGATAATTTTTGCTGGAGTTTGGCAACCATTGCCGTCAACTGCAACGATTTGTCTTTCCGTTCGTCCCAGGGTTTAAGGGAGCAAAAAATAGTACCGCTGTTTGATTTATTGGCAAAAGTAACCGCGTTTAAGCCGCCCAACGCGGCGTAGTGCCCTACGCCCGGTATGCTGTCTAATATAGACATCATTCGTTTAATCACGGTAACCGTACGGGTGGTAGAGGAGGCTTCCGGCAAATCAAAAGTGATGTAAATCCGGCCTTCGTCCTCTGTAGGAATAAACCCGGAAGGTTTATTTTTAAACAGCAGCAAGGCCCCGACAATGACACAGACCAATATAATCACTACAAATTTTGCATGGTGTATGCCTCTATCAACCCCATTGCGGTAACGGGAAGTAACACTTTCAAACCAATCGTTAAACACCTTAAAAAATTTGTCTAACCAGGAAGAGGATTTTTTATCCTTATCGGTCGGTTTTAAAATCAGCGTGCATAAAGCAGGTGTTAAAGACAAAGCAATAAAAGCAGAGATCAGCACGGAAATAGCAATGGTAATGGCAAACTGCTGGTACAACCGGCCTACAATCCCCGGGATAAAACCAACCGGTATAAACACTGCAGCAAGGATCAAAGCAATGGCAATTACCGGGGCCGAAATATCCCGCATGGCTTGTAAAGTAGCATCCGTTGGCGACATGCCTTCTTCATCCATGTGTTGCTGTACGGCTTCTACCACCACGATAGCATCATCCACCACAATACCTATCGCCAATACAAAACCAAATAGGGTTAAAGTATTGATGGTAAAGCCGAGCGGTATAAAAAATATAAAAGTGCCAATGATGGAAACCGGGATGGCCAATACCGGGATTAAAGTGGCACGCCAGCTTTGCAGGAACAGGTACACGACAATAATCACCAGGACCAAAGCGATCACTAAGGTTTGGACAACCTCTTTTACAGAAACCTGCACAACCGAAACCGACTCGAAAGGCACTACATAATCCACATCTGCCGGAAACTGCTTTTTAAGCTGGTCCATAGCGGCATAAACACCTTCGGCAGTAGAAAGCGCATTGCTGCCCGGTGCCTGGTAAACCAACAGGTAAGAAGCCCTTTTTCCATCTACAAAGGAGTTGCCGGTATAGTTAAACTTGCCTAATTCTACCCTGGCCACATCTTTTAAGTAAACAATAGAACCGGTAGCCGGATCGGTTTTCACAATAACGTTTCCAAATTCTTCCGGTTTCACCAACCTTCCCTTTACAAAAACAGTATATTCATATACCTGTGATGTTTTTTGCGGAGGCGCCCCTACCGTTCCGGCCGCTACCTGCACGTTTTGCTCTTGTAAAGCGGCCGTAACTTGTGCCGGCGTAATGGACAATTGGGAAAGCTTATCCGGCTTTAACCAGATACGCATACTAAAATCATCGGCACGGGTAAAAATATCGCCCACACCTTTGGTCCTGCCCAGGGCATCTTTAATAAAAATATTGGTGTAGTTGTCCAAAAAAGTAACATTGTGTGTCCCTTTTGGCGAGAACAAAGCAACCAGCATCAGGATGCTTGGGTTTCTTTTGCGCACGGTTATGCCCAAACGCTGCACTTCCTGCGGCAAAGTAGGCGTGGCGATGCTCACCCGGTTTTGCACATCCAGCGTGGCAATGTCAATATTTGTACCTACCTCAAAATTGGCTGTCATGCTCATCTGCCCGTTGCTGGTAC
>CAXTKQ010000025.1:0-13652 GCA_964244955.1 uncultured Sphingobacteriaceae bacterium
GCGGAATTGATTCGGGCATAGTCGCATTGGAAGCATCAAAAGTTAAAGCAACTGCTTTGCACACACTTTCTTTAACGTTTGATGATGCAGAATTTGATGAATCAAGGTTCCAGCAAATCATGGTGAAAAAGTTGGGCAGCAAGCATTCTTCTGAACAAATTACAGAACAAGCTTTTCAAGAACAATCAACCGAGATATTAAAAGCGATGGACCAGCCTTCCGCCGATGGAATTAACACTTGGCTGGTTGCTAAATTAGCAAAGGCACAAGGTTTAAAAGCCGTACTTTCCGGTTTGGGCGGCGATGAATTGTTTGGCGGTTATCCATCTTTTAAAAGGATTAGGTTTTTGAAGAAACTGTGCCAATGGCTGCCAAAATTTACTTTAAAATCATTTCAATACTTGTCCAAAACAACTTATCAAAAGTTGGCTTATTTATCACTTAGCTCTCAACTTGGATATTATTTGGCCTTGCGTGGCTATTTTGCACCAAAGCAAATTGCAGCCATCTTAAATATACCGGTAAAAGAAGTATGGAAGAAATTAGACCGATTTGAATTTCCTGCTGCTACTGAAGAAAATCCTGATTTGTTCGCATCTTATTTAGAGCAGAATGTGTACATGAAAAACCAGTTGCTGCGCGATACAGACGCGATGGGTATGCAACATGGCATCGAAATTAGGATGCCTTTTTTAGACCATGAATTTTTAACTGCTGTTAATTGTATTGATCCCAAATTACGTTTTGATAAAAAGCTTTCGAAGGGTCTATTGATTAAAAGTTACCAAGATTTATTGCCTGAAGAAATTTGGAACCGTCAAAAAATGGGTTTTTCATTCCCGTTGCAAAAGTGGCTGAAAAAATCTTCGTTGACGGATAAGCTTCTAATCAACAAAAATAAAAACGTTGCTTCTTTTGCACAGGGTTTTTTGGAGGATAAGGTGCATTGGTCAAAAGTTTTGGCATTACATTTTGTGAATTGACCTCAAAAAGATTATGCTTCTTTTATCAACCTTTTTTTGTTCCGATTTGAATTTATGAAGAAAACCCATTTTTCTGCCGAACGCTTGGAAACACATTTATTTAATTACACAGCCATTGAACACTTGCACCGGTATGCAATAGCAAAAGAGCTTTGTGCAGGAAAGCAAGTTTTGGATATTGCAAGTGGCGAAGGTTACGGAAGCAATTTATTAGCGCAAATTGCAGCAAAAGTAACAGGTGTTGATATTGATGAAACTACTGTAAATAAGGCCAAAAAAAATTATCAAAGCCCAAACCTTAATTTCAAAGTAGGCACTTGCTCCTCAATTCCACTTGAAAACAACAGTGTAGATGTTGTTGTGAGTTTTGAAACTATTGAACACCATGATCAGCATGAAGAAATGCTTGCCGAAATTAAACGGGTTTTGAAAATTGATGGTATTTTAATAATATCATCGCCAGATAAAAAATATTATTCGGACGATCTTAATTACAGCAATCCGTTTCATGTTAAAGAACTTTACCTGGAAGACTTTGAAAACCTGATAAAAAAATACTTTAACTTTTACCAGCTTTATTATCAAAAATATATTTCTGGTTCTCTAATTGTTAACGCTAATGACAATCTTGGCTATGATGAATTTTATGGAAATTATAGATCAATTGAAAAAAAGGCCAGGCTGCATGGCATTTACAATATTTGCGTAGCCGGAAACCAAGAACTAAACAAGTTAAAAACTTCTATTTTTAATGGCGAAGCAGCAGTAGAACAAGCAGCACAACAACTTGTAAACCGGATACAAAATTCTAATAGTTACAAGCTGGGCCATTTTTTACTTTCTCCTTTCAGGCTCTTTTCAAAATGGCGCCAATAGTTTCTGTTATCGTTCCAAATTACAACCATTCCCATTTTTTAAAGGAAAGATTAGAATCTATAATCCATCAAACTTATACCAATTTTGAAATAATTATTCTGGATGATGCTTCTACAGATTTGAGCAATATAGTTCTTGAACGATACAAAAACAATTTGAAAGTTGTACAAACAATCTACAATTCGGAAAACAGCGGTAGCCCTTTTTTACAATGGAAAAAAGGTATTGAACTTGCGCAAGGAAAGTATATTTGGATTGCAGAAAGCGACGACATTGCACGGCTTAATTTTTTAGAAACTTTAATTTTTATTTTAGAAAGCAGCCCTCAATTGGTGCTTGCTTATACCGATTCCGAACGTGAGGAATCTAAGTGGAAGGAGGTTACAAAATTGGCTCAACAGGAAGTAGCGGTTTTTAAAGGCGAAACATTTGTAAAACAAAAAATGATTAGCAGCCCAGCTATTGTTAATGCCAGTGCTGTTGTCTTTAAAAGGGAAGCTATACAACAAGAAATCCTTTTGCAAGCTTGCAATTACAAAACGGCTTTCGATTGGCTTTTTTGGTGTAGCATTGCAATGCAAGGCAAAGTTGCTTTTTATCCTTCAAAATTAAACTTTTTTAGAAAGCACACTAATAACACTTCCTTAAAAGCAACGCGACAAGGACTTTTTGTTGTAGAAGGATTTCAAGTCTTATCGTATCTTAAAAGAAACTTTAACATTGATTTAACCTTTTCGCAAAAAAAAGGTTGGGCATCCGTTTGGGCACAAACTTGCTTGTTAACTGATAATACAAAAATCATATTTTTAAAAAGCTATAGGCTGGCGTGGATTATTTCGCCTAAACTTTTTTTTTACTTTAATTATTATTGGCTTAAATACAAATTCTTTTCGTCCACTAATATTCATATTTCTTAAACTAAATGGATGATAACTCGGCAACAATTTATACCATAGCAAAAGGCAATTACAAGTTTGGCGCCTTTGCTCTCATTAACTCTTTGCGTGCCTGTGGTGTTAACAACTGGGTTATTGTTGGCACTGATGTACATTTAATTGAATTAGAAGGTGTGGAAAACGTAAAGCAAGTAATTATTGATTCAACTTGGAACGGAACAAACCTGAAACCTGTTTTACTGCTATCGCAACCATCAGAATACTTTATTTATTTTGATGCGGATGTTATTGTTTACGACGGCGAATTTATCCGTGAAGTTGAAAAGCAAATTCAGCAAAACAAATTTTTTGGTTGTATTGACGGGATAGTTGCAGAACATGAAATACGCCGACATTATTGGCAAGAAATTTATCCCCCTAAAAACAGTATCTTAAAACCTACGCATTGGTATTACAATGCCGGTTTTTTTGCCGGATGCATGGCAGGCCATAATTGGATATTAAAAGATTGGAACCAACTCAATTTAGACCATTTGGATTTAGAAGGATACTTGTTTAGTAACCCCAAATTACCTTTGAGCGACCAAGATACTTTAAATGCAATTTTACAATTTGTACCAACTGGGCAAATGGCCGTTATCGAACTGCCAGATTGGTTTGGGACTGGTACGCAAACAAACCCTTTTTTTCATATTGGAAATTTCAGGCCCCAAGCTTTTTTGCATTGTACTGGCCATGAGAAACCCTGGAAATTGGACAAGGCACCTGTACGTGCGCCAAATACTTATGATGATTTGTGGTATCAATATATTATTAAATCACCTTTTCCGGTTTTCTGTTCTTATAAGCTCTCTTATTTGCACCATCAATGGTTTAAAAGAAGCATTTTAAGCCGTTTGGTTATCAAGTTAAAAACAATTTTTAAAAGATAAAGTGCTTATCTCCATCATTATTCCTGCATATAATGCTGCAAAAACAATAGAAGCAACAATCCAATCGGCATTAACGCAAAAGAGCGAATTGTTTGAAACAGAAATCATTATTGTAGATGATGGATCAACTGACGAAACAACAGAAATCTTAAAAAATTACAAACATACCTGCTGTATTATCACACAAGCCAATTTGGGCGCAAGTGCTGCAAGGCAAAAAGGTTTTGAAATTTCAAAAGGAGATTTTATACAATATTTAGACAGCGATGATCTGCTGATTCCGGGAAAGATTGCGAATCAAGTTAACGCTTTAATTACAAACCAAGCTGATATTGCTTATGGAGACTTTGAAAAATTCACCGAAGAAAATGGAGAAATAACTGTTAGGGAATTAGTAAAAGGAGAAGTAAAAGACAGTGCTGAAATTGAAATCTTCAAAAGCTTTTGGCGGCCACCTTGCGCTATGTTGTATTCCAGAAAAATTGCAGAAAAAATAAGCTGGAGTAAAATTTTGCCGGTAATACAGGATGCACGATACTTTTTGGATGCTGTTTTTATGGGTGGAAAATTGGTGTACACGCCCGGCATACAAGCAAAGTACCGCATCCATCAAAGTCAATCTTTGTCGCAGCGCAGCAACTTGGCTTTTGTAAAAGATTGTTTTGTAAATGCTGCCGAAGTTTATTTGATTTGGAAAAAAGATTTGGAAAGTAGTACCGAAAAAAAGAATGCTTTGATCGAGGTTTTAAGATATTGCATCCATGAATTTTCTTTACTTGATCAAGCCCTTTTTAAACAAGCTGTTGATTTACTATTGGAGATTGTGCCAAATTATATTCCTGAAAAATCGTTATCACTAAAGTTAACAAGCCAGGTTTTTGGCTATCGGAACGCCGAAAGATTAGCTGCTTTAAAAAGAAAGTTATAATTTGAAAATACTCTTGGTAACAGAATATTTTTATCCGCAAAGCTCAGGCGGAACTGAGTTGTATGTTTATAACCTTGCCACAACCCTTCAAAAGCATGAACATGAAGTAAATGTATTAAGCGTAAGTAATGGTGATAAAAAATTTGATACTTACAAAGGTATAAACATTGCATATATCCCTTTTAACCGGGATTTTCGGATTGAAGTAATTAACGGAGAAAAAACTGCCGATAATATTGAAAGCTTTACAAATGCAATTTGCAAGATCAAACCAGATGTAATCCACTTTCATACTTTGACCACTTCCATTGGTGCCGATCATGTTGCAGCAGCAAAGCAGGCGGGTTTTAAAACTGTTCTTACTTCGCATATTGCTTCGCACACTTGTATCCGCGGAACTTTAATGCAAATGGGAAAGTTTGTTTGTGATGGAAAAGTAGAAGAACAAAAATGTTTAAGTTGTTACTTGCAACATCGTGGGATTCCGAGACCTTTGAATTCTCTTTTAGCTTATATCATTCGCACAACAGGCTTTCCAAAAAACCTATCAAGAGTTGTTGCTCACAAAAAAAAAGAACTTCACAAGCTTAGATATTCATTGGATCGATTGGTTGTTGTAAGCAGTTGGCAACGCGAAGTTTTTATCAAAAATGGATTTGATTTGCAGAAATTAAATTTATGCCGGCAAGCTATTAATGTTGAAAAATTAGCTAACGAAACAAAAAAAGACAATAAGAATTTAGTGATCGGATTTATTGGCCGTTTAACAGCCGTTAAAGGATTACATATTTTATTGGATTCGCTAAACCATGTCCAAATTGAAAACTTAGATTTAAGGATTGCCACAATTAAAGTTGAAGCAGAGCGGGATTATTATCAACAGCAAAAACAAAAAGCAGAAGCTTTGCCACATACAAGTTGGACAGAAAACCTTTCAAATGATAATATCAACATTTTTTTGCAGGAGCTTGATATCCTTTGTGTGCCTTCGCAAGTGTTAGAAACCGGGCCTTTTGTTGTTTATGAAGCACTGGCACAAGGAATCCCGGTTTTGGGAAGTAATTTGGGCGGGATTGCAGAATTGGTTTCCGAAGGAAAAAACGGATGGTTGTTTCCTTTTAACAATGAAAAATACCTGGGTTTGCAAATTGCTTCTTTTATCAACCAAAAATTAGCGGGCAAATTATTAAAAGATGTTGAAGCTGTAAACCGGCCGATAGAAAAGCTGGCCGATGAGATGCTTAAACTTTACCGATCGCTATGAAAATAGCCCTTATTGCAGATCCTGAAATCCCTGTTCCGCCAACACATTACGGTGGAATTGAACGGGTAATAGACTTGCTGATCAAAGGTTTAAAAAAAAACGGACATGAAATTACGTTGTTTGCACATCGTGATTCTACAACTCCGGCAGATTGTTTTTATAGTTATCCTGCAACAGATCAATCTAAACAAGCATTACTAAAAAACACAATTTTGGTAAGTCGGCTGCTTTTAAACCAACCTGACGTAATACACAGCTTTGGCCGTTTAGCTTATTTAACTGCGCTAATGCCTTTTCAGGTTCCCAAAATCATGAGTTACCAGCGGGAGCCTACCGTTTCTCAAATTAAAAAAGCTATAAAATATGCCGGTAAAAACAGTATGTATTTTACGGGCTGCAGCGATTACATTACTAACCAAATAAAACCTTTTGCCCCGGCTTGTACCGTTTACAATGCTGTTTCGATGGCTGATTACCAATTTATAGAATCCGTTGCAAATGATGCACCACTTGTTTTTTTAGGAAGGATTGAACCGATAAAAGGGGCACATACTGCAATTGAAGTTGCGCGGCGGGCTGGCAAAAACCTCATCATTGCCGGAAATATCCCTGCTTATGCCCAAGAATATTTCGATCTAAAAATTGCTCCTTTTATCAACCAAAAAACAATCAGTTATATTGGTTCGGTTAATGACCGGCAGAAAAACCAGTTACTAGGAAATGCTGCGGCACTATTGATGCCGATTGAATGGAACGAGCCTTTTGGCATTGTAACGGCCGAAGCATTGGCTTGCGGCACGCCCGTTATTGCTTTTGCACTTGGTGCAGCAAAAGAAGTTGTTATAAACGGAACGAACGGCTGGCTTTGTAATTCGGTTGCGGATATGGTTGATGCAGTTTCTAAATTAGAGTTAATCGGTAGGAAAGATTGTAGAAACGATGCAGAACTTCGTTTTAGCGGGGCTGCTTTGGTTCATAATTTTGAAAAGATATATTTTCGGCTCACAAACCGCAGTTATGCAATTAATTAAGCTGTTACATCAAATAAAAATATTCAGACTAATTGCTAAAAAGTTAGCTAAAAAACTAACCATCAAACAACGGTTTTATCAAGGCACTATCTGCTTAAATGCTGTTGAACATTCGTGGGCTTGGACTGGTAAAAACCGTTATGAAACATTTGACCGGGAGTTACAAAACAAAATTTACAATGCTTCTTTTACCCATGATTTATTGGTAGATGTAGGCGCAAATATTGGGGCAATAACGGTTGGCACTTTGCTTCATAACCCAAGTATAAAAGCCATCGCTATTGATCCAAATAAAATGGCGAACCGTTTATTGAAAAAAACCTTAAAGCTAAACAAGTTAGAAAGCAGATGCCAGATTGTAAATTCTGTAGTTGGAAAGGAAAATGGCTTGATTAATTTTGACGAAACCGGTTCTGTTACCGGCCATATTTCTGTCAAGGGCAAAACAATCAAACAAATCAAACTGGCCGACCTTTTAAATCAAAACCATCAAAAAAAAACATTGGTAAAAATTGATGTAGAAGGTTATGAAACTATATTGGCAGAAGATTTTAAAGCAGTTAAAAATTTAAAAGATTATACTTTTTTTATTGAAGTGCACGAAATGGATTTTAACCAAGTTGGAAACCCTGCACAAGTATTTGATACACTTAAAGAATTAAATGCCGTAATTACCGATTTAAAGGGCAAAAGCATAACACAAATCAGCCCTTATTTAATAACCCAAATTATTGTTACGTTTGCTGCCTGCTGATCTTACTTTAGTTATTAATTTATCTGCCGGAGATGCTGCCTATGCACATTTTACCGCTGGCGCATTAATAAAGGCACACCGCAAAACAGCAAAAGAAGTGATCCTAATTTTGGATGATACACAAGCCCAGTATTCTCATTTTTATGACCACCAAAAAAGGCACAAAGAACCCGGATTTACTGCAAAACTAAAAACAGTATCAGAAATTGCACAAGAATTTAAGCACCAGGGTTTGGTTGATCAAGTGATCTATATGAACAACTTTACCAACATCAATTTGAACAGAAAATATTTAAACAACCGGGTCAAAGAAACACATGATTTTCGTGGCGCACCAATTACGGCTTATCTTGCAGGTTTTGAAATTTGTAAAACACAATATTTAGTGAGGTATGATGGCGATATGATTTTACATCAACCAGGCAAAGATTGGGTGCTTAGAGGCATTGATTTGTTAAAGGAATATCCGGATTGTGTAGCTGTTTCCCCGCGGCCTTCGCCTCCGGATTACAACGGGAAAATAAATTTAGAGTTAGACCCAACTTACTGGTTTAGCACGCGCTGTACTTTGTTTGATAGGGTTAAGTTGATGAAAACTATACCTTTTTTACAAGGCAAATTTATGGTTGAAGTATGGCTTAGAAAACTTCTTGATAAAACTTATCCTCCGGCATTTGAAACTATTTTAACAGACCGGCTAAAAAACTGTGGCTTTAAAAATTACTATTTGCTAACTAACGGCAGTTGGATTTTACATCCCGAAGAAAAAAAAGAATTGTTTATTAAACTATTGCCTTTGATTATTGCCGAAGTTAAAAAAGGAAATTACCCAGCAGAACAAGTTAACAACGAAACCCTGAAACTAAAAGCCTGGGAAAAATACCTGCAATTAATAGAAACTTGAAAGGCAGTATTGCAAATCCGGGCGTGGGGCCCCATGTACGGGAAACGCTAAAAGCTTACCAGGAACACAATATACTTCATACGTTTTATACCACTTTGTACCAAAATACACAAACTCCTTTTAACAACCTTTTTAATAAATATTTACCACAAGTAAAGAAACAGTTAGATCGAAGGCAGTTAAAAAACATAGAAAGTTTAAATGTAAAAAGCATCAAAAGATATGAATTGCTAAGGATAGTTTCCAGCAAAGCATTTTCACCGGTAATTACCGATTTTTTATGGGAATGGGGAGAATTGGCTTTTGACCGATGGGTTGCCAAGCAATTGAACAATCAAATACAATGGATACATGGCTACGAACATTGTTCGCTTGCAACATTGCAACAAGCAAAAAATTTAGGCATCAAATCATTTTACGAACAACCGAGCCAACACTTTTCCTTCTTTGAAAAAATAGCAAAAGACCAATTTTATCAATATCCGGAATTAATTAATGCAGAAACAAACCTTTTAATTGACCGAAAATCTGAAAGAAGAAACCAACGCCGTACTAAAGAATTAGATATTTGCGATTACATTATTTGCAATTCCACTTTTACAAAAAAAACTTTGACGGATGCACAGATCAATCCAAATAAAGTCATAACTGTCCCGCTTGGTTTTCCTTCAACTTTAAAAAGTACCGATAAAAGAAGCAATACCAAGAAAACTATCTTTTTATATGCCGGCAACCAAAGTTTAAGAAAAGGGACACATATATTATACAAGGCTTGGCAAAAGTGTAATTTTAATAACAAAGCAGAATTATGGCTTGTTGGAAGCAACCAGTTGCCTATAAAAGTACGGCAAGGTTTGGGAGACGATGTAAAGTTTATGCCAAACATTACGCATACAAGTTTGATGCAGCTTTTTTCGCAAGTTGACATTTTGGTTTTACCCACATTATGTGATGGTTTTGGAATGGTAATTACCGAAGCGATGGCACAAGGTTTACCAGTTATCACTACTTGTAATTCTGGCGGGCCGGATATAATTACCAATGGAAAAGACGGTTTTTTATTAGAAGCCGGCAACATTGAAGCACTTGCCGCTAAAATGAATTGGTGCATTGATAACAAAATACAACTTAAAACAATGGCTGTAAGTGCCTTAGAGAAAGCAACAAGTTATCCTTGGACAAGTTTCAGAAAAAATTTAATCAACGAAATCACCAGTAGAGTTGACGGCAGTTCCCGCTAAAAAAATTTGTTTGGTTACTCCCGGCCATTTGGCCAGTAACCCGCGCTTGGTTAAAGAAGCACAGGCATTGGCTGCAAATGGTTATGCCGTTCACTTGGTCTTTACCCAATATGTGGATTATCTAATTGATTTTGACAATCATATTTTAAATAATAATTCAAGTTGGACTTATGATTGCCTTAACCGAACTTCAAAAAACAAACAAATAAAAGCTTATAATTTTATAGTTGCAGCAACCCAGAAGTTTTGTAAGATGCTTCTTTTATCAGGTAAAAAATCAAACTTTATTCTTGCAGGCGCCATTAACCGATATTTTTCTTGGCAGTTTAAAAAAGCTATTGAGGCAAAAGCTGATCTTTACATCGGTCATAATTTGGCAGCTTTGCCTATTGCAATTTTAGCGGCAAAAAAACGCAAAGTTAAATGTGGTTTTGATGCCGAAGATTTTCACCGGAACGAAGTTTCTGATGACCCTAAAAATGTGGATGTCCAATTGAATACTTTTATAGAAGATAAATATTTCCCGCAAACAGATTATCTAACGACAAGTAGTTTTCCAATTATGCAACTTTACCAAAAGTTGTTCCTTACAAAAAAAATTACAACTTTGCTCAACACTTTTCAGGTGGTAAAAGAAGTATCGCCACCTGTGGCCAAAGTAAACGAACCTTTAAAACTGTTTTGGTTTTCGCAAAGTATCGGTTTAAACCGTGGTTTGCAGGATGTACTTTCGGCCATTACCGTTTTAAAAAATGAACTTGTTGAATTGCATTTATTGGGTTTTATTGATGAACAGACAAAAAATAACTTGGATGAAATTGTAATTGGATTACAAATCAAAAATAAAACTAATATTTTTGTACATCAACCTGTAAAAGCTGATCAACTACCAATCTTTGCGGCACAATTTGATGTTGGCTTGGCCTTAGAACCTGGCTTTTCTATCAACAACAACGCAGCCCTCAGCAATAAAATTTTTACTTATCTACAAGCTGGTTTGGCTGTTGTTGCAAGTGATACAACTGCACAAAAACAATTTATCAATGAAAACCCAAACTTGGGTTTTTGTTATGAAAAAGGAAATGCACAACAATTGGCGGTTATTTTGAAGCAACTGATTGATCAACCTGAAATACTATTGCAAACAAAACAAGCAGCATACAACGCAGCAAGGTTTAATTTAAACTGGGAAACCGAAAGCCTAAAATTTTTAAAAGTAGTTTCCGAAACGCTTGCAAGTTGAAACGTGTCCTCGTCATTTCACCTTACTTTCCTCCTTTTAATGCTGCTGACAGCCAACGTATTAGAATGAGTTTATCGTACTTTAAAGATTTTGGCTGGGAAGCAGAAGTGGTTTGTGTGGGTCCAAAATATTCGGAAATGCCACAAGATCAGTTGTTGCTGCAAAGTATTCCTACGGATACAATCATCCATCAGATTAAAGCATTTCCTAAAAAACTGACTTCTAAATTTGGTTTGGGAAGTTTGGCTTTGCGCTCCATTTGGTTCTACCGAAAAAAAGTAATGCTTCTTTTAAAGGCAAAAAATTATGACCTGATCTACTTTTCTACCACAGAATTTCCGCTTTGTATTTTAGGCGCTTTCTGGAAAAAACGTTTTGGCGTCCCTTATGTAATTGATATGCAGGATGCCTGGCATTCAGAGTATTATCAAAACAAACCAAAGGCAGAACAACCCAAAAAACACTGGTTTTCGTACCGCTTGCATAAATATTTGGAGCCAATTGCCATGAAAAACTGCAATGGTTTAATTAGTGTTTCTCCCGCTTACATTACAACTTTGCAGGAACGTTATCCAGCTTTAAAAACCAAACCAACTGCTGTAATCCCTTTTGGCGCTTTTGAATTGGATTTTGAAATCGCTGCAAAAAATCAAAATAATTGTCCGCCTGCCGTTCAGTTCAACCCTAAAAAATTCAATGTAATTTATGTTGGCCGCGGCGGTGCTGATATGCAACCTGCTTTAGAACTGTTTTTTTATGTGCTAAAAGAAGCCTTGCAAGATCAGCCTGAATTGTTTAATCGGCTTCATTTTTATTTTATCGGAACAAGTTATGCACCGAAAGAACTGGCAAAGCCAACTATTTTTCCGATCGCAAAACAGTTTGACACTGAAAATTTAGTTACAGAAATAACGGACCGAATTGGCTTTTACAGCACCATTAATACTTTGCTTGCTGCCGATGCTTTGTTTGTTCCCGGTTCGGATGACCCGCAATATACGGCCTCCAAAATCTATCCGTATTTATTGGCACAAAAACCTTTGTTGGCTATTTTCCATCAGCAAAGTACGGCGGTTAAGGTTATTCGCTCCTGTTCTCCGCAAAGTTCGGTCGTTACTTTTCCTGAAAATAACATCAAAGCAAAACTTCAGATCAGGGAAACATTAAACCAATGGGCAAATTTTTCTACAACTAAAAATCAGCTTGACCGTAAAAACTTTGAAGAATTTACAGCAAAGCAAATGACGCGCAAGCAAACAGCGGTTTTTGAAGCAATAGTTAAACAGTGAAAAAGCTGGCCATCATCACCACACATCCCATACAATATTATGCGCCGGTTTTTAGCTTTTTGCATCAGCAGAGAAAAATAGAGATCAAGGTTTTTTATACGTTGGGGGAAGTTGGAATGAACCAACACGATCCAGGATTTGGGAAAAAAGTAGAATGGGATCTTCCTTTGCTTCAGGGTTATCCTTACCAATTTCAAAAAAATACGGCTAAAATTCCAAGTTCCCATGTTTTTTGGGGGATTAAAAACCCGGATTTGATCGGCGAAATTAAAGCCTGGAAAGCCGATGCCATTTTGGTTTATGGCTGGGCTTATCAAAGCCATTTGCAGGCGATGCGTTATTTTAAAGGGAAAATCCCGGTTTTTTTTCGCGGCGATTCTAATTTGCTAGACAGAAAAAGTAGTGCTAAAAACAGCATCAAAAATATTTTCCTGAGTTGGGTTTATCAAAAAGCTGACCATGCTTTTTTTGTTGGCACCAACAACAAAGCTTATTTCAAAAAATTTGGGCTGAAAGAAAACCAGCTTACTTTTGCGCCTCATGCCATAGACAATGACCGTTTTGCACAAAATTTTGCAGCAGAAGCAGAAGAAATCCGGGCGAAACATGGGATCCAAAAAGATGAAATCTTAATACTTTTTGCCGGAAAATTTGAACCGGTAAAAAATGCAAATCTACTATTGGAGGCTTTTAAAAATTTAAATCAGCCAAATACACATTTACTTTTAGTTGGAAACGGGCCGCTTGAAAAAGAATTGAAAGCAAAAAAAACAGTGCTAAAAACAGCATCGCGCATTCATTTTTTGGATTTCCAGAACCAATCTCAAATGCCGGCCATTTATCAAAGCTGCGATTTATTTTGCCTGCCTTCCAACAGTGAAACCTGGGGCCTGGCCGTAAACGAAGCGATGGCTTGCGGTAAAGCAGTTTTGGTTTCGGATAAAGTTGGCTGTGCGGTTGATTTGGTTTTTGAAGGAAAAAACGGGGCTGTTTTTCAGGCTAGAAGTGTGTTGAATTTGAGTGACAAGCTCAGGCAACTTTGTCAAAACAAAGCTTTGTTGGAGGAATACGGACATGCTTCGGCACAAATTATCCAAAACTGGAATTTTAAAGTTGCTGTAGAAGCCATACAGAAAAAAATACTGGAATATGTTTAACCAAATCCGGCCGGAACGTTTTTTTGTACTGTTTTTACCCTGGGTTTTTTCGTGGCTGTTTGATGCGCTGCCTCAAACTTCCTATTTGATTGCCTGGCTGGGCTCGTTCTTTATCTTTTTGATTACCATTTCCGGCTGGGTAAAACCTATCCCA
>CAXTKQ010000025.1:13662-25949 GCA_964244955.1 uncultured Sphingobacteriaceae bacterium
GATTTTTGCCGGATACATGTGCTGCACCACACTGTTTTATTATCTGGACAGTTTGGGTTACGAAAACTTCCACCAGTTTAACCACCTTTATAAACCCGACCCAAAAAAGCTGCTGCTGATTGCCGAATGCCAGCGTTATTATTGCCTTGGCCACGCTGCTTTTGTTTCCGGCACCTTGCTTTTCATGAATTATCCGGTGCAAAAGAAGTACCAGTTGCAAAACTTTAACCTGGCCGATTTTCTGCTTTACGTAGCCATCATTACCGTTCCTGCTTCCATTTTATTTACGGTGGTTCCGGGCTTAAACCAGTTTTCCGGGCAATTTTCTACCTTGAGTTTTATTGCCGGTGCGCTGGCTTTGGCTTTTGCCATTCCGATGCATAAAACGCAAAATATCCTTATTGCCGGCACATTGTTCGGCTTCAATTTTTATAAATCCGTCTTGTCGGGTTACAAAGAACCAATCATCCTGAGTTTTTTGGTGTTGGCGATTTTCCTTTTTCCGTTTTATAAACGTACCGTTGTCCTGGTTTTTGTGCCTTTGCTTTTTTTGGTTTTTGCCGTATTGCCAACTTATAACCAAGTGTTTAGGCAAAATGCCTGGTCGGGCGATCTTTCTGCCGAAGATGCTTCCAAAGTAGCTTTTGATGCGGCATTAAGCAGTTCGCCGGAGGCAGAAGAAGGCAACTGGAAATTCCTTGTTTTCCGTTTGAGCGAGGTGGACATGTTTATCAAATACGTGCAATCCACACCTAAGTACACCGATTTTTACGGAATGAAAATGGTTGAACAATCGCTGCAATCGCTCATTCCGCGGGCTTTTTGGCCAGGCAAACCTAACACGGAAGATTTGGTGATGGAACGTGCCTTTAACGCCGGCATTGCCGCCAAAGGCATGAACGTTTCGGCAAAACCTGCCTTAATTGCCGATGCCTATCTGTTTAAAGGCGGTATCGGGATTTTCCTGGTGTTGTTTCTTTATGGCGCAGTAAACCAGTTAATTGCTTTAAAAGCAGAAAGTTTGTTTGGCGGTTATGTTTTGGGTACGGCTTTAATTTATTCAGGTTTGTTCCAAATTATGTGGCGCGGTTTAAGTTTTGAGTTTTTGTTCAATTCTGTACTTTGGAGTTATATCAGCATGCTGCTGATTGCAAAACTGCTGTATGCCATACGGATTTTAAAAACTGCCGATTGAAAATTGTCCAAATCAGTGCTTCCTACAAACCTGCTGTAGTTTATGGCGGGCCAACGATGTCGGTTTCTAAACTGAGCGAAGAACTGTGGAAAAACGGCATACAAACTGAAGTTTTTACCACGCTTGCAAATGGCAAAAGCGAACTTTCTTTTCCGGCCGGGCAACTTACTTTAATGGACGATGTGCCAGTGTATTTTTTTAAGCGGATCACCAAAGACCATTCCCATTTTTCGCCGGCCTTGCTAAAACATCTTTATAAAACCATTAATCAAAGCAAAGAACCTTTAATCATTCACATCCATGCCTGGTGGAATTTGGTTTCGGTTTTGGCTTGCCTTATCGCACAGTTCAAAAAAGTGCCTGTCGTTTTATCGCCGCGCGGAACGCTGAGCAGCTATTCCTTCAGCAACAACCACACGTTTTTTAAAAAATGGATACATCTTTTAGCGGGTAAAAAACTGTTGTCGAATTGCTTTTTCCATGTAACGAGCGAACAGGAAAAAAGAGATTTAATGCACCTTTTAGCACCCAAATCTGTACAGGTTATCCCAAACTTCATTTCGCTTCCCGCAACCCCAAAACAACACAACGCACATCAATCGCCAATTTTAAAACTGCTTTTTTTATCCCGGATTGAAGCCAAAAAAGGGTTGGAGATTTTGCTGGAAGCTTTGCACGGCGTTGCTTTTCCCTATCAGTTAACCATTGCCGGAAACGGTGAAGCAGCATACATCCGTTCACTCGAAAAATTAGTGGCTAAAAGAAGCATGCAACCTTTTGTAAAGTGGATCGGTTTTCAGCACCACGACGTTAAATTTGAAGTTTTGCAAGCACACGATCTGCTGGTGCTTCCTTCGCACAACGAAAATTTTGGCAATGTAGTGATCGAGGCTTTAAGCGTTGGAACGGCCGTTTTAATCAGCAACCAGGTTGGTTTGGCCGATTATATCAACACAAATAATTTGGGCTGGACGTGTGAAAACCAACCCGAAAAACTGCGGGAAACTTTGTTTAGAATCAATAACCACCGTCATCGCTTAGACCAGATCCGTACAAGCGCGCCCAAAAAAGTGCGGGAAGATTTTGCCGACGGGCAGTTGGTAAAACAGTACGTGGGTTTGTACCGGGAAGTGTTGGAGAAAAGTTATTCGCGATGAAGCCGTTTTCCTTTATCATTTTAACTTTTAACGAGGAATTGCACCTGCCGCGTTTGCTGCAATCTATTCAAAGTTTGGATGCGCCGGTTTTTGTTTTGGATTCGGGAAGTACGGATGCAACATTAGCGGTTTGCAAAAAATACCAGGTAAAAACAGCATTTCATCCGTTTGAAAACCATCCGAAACAATGGGATTTTGCGTTGAAGAACTTCGAGATAAAAACGCCTTGGGTGATTTGTTTGGATGCCGATCAGGAAGTTTTGCCCGAGCTTCTTCTAAGGCTACAAAATTTTGATGAAGAGGAACACGCGGACATCAACGGCATTTACTTTAACCGGAAAAATTACTTTAAAGGAAGCTGGATTAAACATGGTGGTTATTTTCCGTTTTATTTGCTCAAAATGTTTCGTTACGGCAGTGGTTTTTCAGACCTGAACGAGAACATGGACCACCGTTTTATCGTCCCAGGCAAAACTAAAATTTGGAAAGACGGACATTTGCGGGAAGAAAACTTGAAAGAAAACCGAATCAGTTTCTGGATTGAAAAACACAACCGTTACAGCAACCTGCTGGCGCAGGAAGAGGTTGAACGTTTGCAACAACTTCGGCAGCAAACCTTGAAACCCAAACTTTTGGGCACACCAGACGAACGGACGGCCTGGCTTAAAAATCTTTGGTGGAAACTGCCGCGCTACTGGCGGCCATGCTTATACTTCTTTTACCGGTTAATTTTTCAGCTTGGTTTTTTGGATGGCAAAACGGGCATTGTTTTTCATTTTTTGCAGGGTTTCTGGTTTAGGCTGATGGTGGATGTCAAGATAGATGAACTGTTGCAGCAGCAAAGGATCGGGTTTGCTAAACCTGTTTCACCAAAAAAAACGGCCTTAAAATTTGCTTTCCGTTTGATTTTTTGGTTTGCCTTTTTCTACGGTTTCAATTTGTTTTACAATGGGTTAATGGCGCCAGGCGGAAATTACAATGTGTTTTTGGCACAGCATTTTAACTACATCCAGGCTTTGCGCAATCTTTTGCTGCATGCCAGCTCTACAGGTTTAAGCTGGCTGGGTTATTCTACCAAAACCAATAATTTTGAGTTGTTGGCTGTCGGCCACAACAAAATCAGCCTGGCTTATGATTGTTTAGGATTGGGTATAATGAGTTTTTTGACCGCCTTTGCAATTAGTTTTCCCGCCCGTTTAAAATCAAAGTTAACGCTGCTTTTGGGTTGTATTATTGGCTTTCAACTGCTTAATATTCTACGTTTTATGGTGCTGGCTTTGTATTGGAAAAGTGGTGCCATCAACCACCATACTGTTTTTAACCTGCTTATTTATGCGTTGGTTACAGTTGCGCTTTATTTGTTTATCGAAAAAAATACGGTAAAAGAAGCATCGTGATGAGCGGAAAAACAAATTTAGCGGCTTACAATAACCATCAATATTATCCAGGCGCGGGCTGGTTAAAACGGACTTTGTGGTTTTACGTGAGTGCGCTGATCTTCAAAACTTCACTTTTTCCGTTTTCGGCGCTTAAAGTTTTTTTGTTAAAATTATTTGGGGCGAAATTGGGTCAAAGTTTGGTGCTGCGGCATCGGCTCAACATTAAATATCCGTGGTTTTTGATGGTGGGCGATTACACTTGGATTGGCGAAGGCGTTTGGATTGATAACCTCGTTCCCGTTAAAATTGGCGCGCATGTTTGTTTGTCGCAGGGCGCAATGTTGCAAACCGGAAACCATGATTTTTCGAAGACAACTTTCGATCTGATTACCGGCGGAATTGTGTTGGAAAATGGTGTTTGGATTGGCGCAAAAGCTGTTGTTTGCCCCAATGTTATTGCCGCTGAACATGCCGTTCTAACTGCCGGGAGCATCGCTACAAAAAACCTGGAAGCCTACTTTGTTTACCAGGGAAACCCGGCGGTAAAAGTTAAAAAGCGGGAAATTGAGGCTGATGATTTTATACCGGTAAAAGAAGCATTCGGTTGTCATTCTGAACTTGATTCAGAATTTCGTAAAAAGTAAAACTAATATTGAGTGATGCCGAAACGAGTTCGGCATGACAAGAAATGATTTTATGCCGGTAAAAGAAGTATGTTAAGCATTGATCGCTTTCCAAAGCAAATCCTTCAATTCGGTCAAACCTTTTTGCTGAACGGAAGAAATAAAAACCGCCGGGATATTTTTTGGCAATTCGTTTCTCAATTCGGCCTGCAGTTCCTCGTCCAGCAGATCAGATTTGGTTACCGCTAAAACGCGCGGCTTCTGCATCAGTTCCGGGTTGTATTCCTGCAGTTCGTTCAGTAAAATTTCGTATTCCTGCGTCAATGTCCGGTTTGTGTCCGCAGGGATCATAAAAAGCAAAACTGAATTGCGTTCGATGTGCCGCAAAAAACGAAAGCCTAATCCTTTTCCGGTGGATGCGCCTTCGATAATCCCCGGAATATCGGCCATCACAAAAGATTTGTTATCGCGATAAGCCACAATCCCTAAATTCGGAACCAACGTGGTGAAAGCGTAATCCGCAATTTCCGGTTTGGCCGCACTTACAACCGATAACAAAGTTGATTTTCCTGCATTTGGGAATCCGACTAAACCAACATCGGCCAACACTTTCAACTCCAGGATGTTCCACTCTTCTTGTCCTGGTTCGCCCGGTTGCGAAAAACGCGGCGTTTGCTGCGTGGCCGATTTAAAATGCCAGTTGCCCAAACCGCCACGGCCGCCCGGCGTTAATATTTTTGTTTCGCCGTCCTTCGTAATCTCAAATAAAACCTCACCTGTTTCTGCGTTTTTGGCGATCGTTCCCAAAGGCACTTCCAAAATTTCATCTTTCCCGTTTTTGCCCGTACTGGTTGCGCTTCCGCCTGCACCGCCGTTTTCGGCAATCACATGTTTCCGGAATTTAAGGTGAAGCATGGTCCACAATTGCGCGTTTCCTTTTACAATAACGTGTCCGCCCCTGCCGCCATCGCCGCCGTCCGGACCGCCTGTTGCGGTATGCTTATCACGGTGCAAATGTGCTGAACCTGCGCCCCCATGACCGGAACGACAGCAAATTTTTACGTAATCAACAAAATTGGATCCTTGGGACATGGTTTAAGGGGAAAGGTGTTAGGGAGAAAGGTAAAAGGTTAATGGATCATGGTTGATAGTTGATGGTTCATAGTTAATGGGCAAAGCTGATAGCTGACGGCTGAAAGCTACTACCTCACACCTCCAACCTATCAACAACAGAACATAAATCAGCAAAAATCGTGTCAATCTCGCCAATACCGTTTACTTTGTCCAATTTTCCCTGCGCTTCATAATATGGTAAAACCAGTACTGTTTTTGTGAAGTATTCTTCAATACGCTTTTTCAGTTTTTCAGCGTCGTCATCCGGCCGGTTGGTTATTTTTCGGCGTTCGGCAATTCTTCGTGTCAGTTCTTCCTGTGTTACATCGAGTGCAATTACCGCTGTAATTTTTTCATTTATACCGGCTAAAAAAGCATCTAAAGCTTCTGCCTGCGTAACGGTACGCGGAAACCCGTCGAAAATAAAACCTTTGGCTTGCGGGTTCTGCTTTACTTCTTCTTCCAGCATCGCAATTGTAACTGCATCCGGAACCAATTGTCCATCAGCAATTAATTGGCTCACTTTTTTGCCTAATTCCGTTTGGTTTTTGATGTGCATCCGAAAAATATCGCCGGTAGAAATATGCACCAATTGGTAGTGGTCAATCAGTTTTTGCGATTGTGTACCTTTTCCGGCGCCTGGCGGGCCAAACAATACTAAGTTAAGCATGTAGTTTTCATTTAAAAAGCCTTTTCGGTTGTACCAAAAAGGCTTTTAGGTGGTGTGCACTTGTAGGGATTCGAACCCCAAACCTTCTCATCCGTAGTGAGATGCTCTATCCAATTGAGCTACAAATGCTTTTTTTATAGACTGCAAAAATAGTATATCTTTTTTAATCCGTTATAATTTTTTTTGAAATTACCTGATGAGTGCATCAATGGCGGCAAAATCAGGCAAATCTCCGGCAGATTCCAGCACTTCTGCATAAATTATGTTTTGGTTTTCATCAACCACAAAAGCCGCACGTTTGGAAACGCCTTTTAAGCCAAATACAAATTCGTCGTAAATGGCATCAAATTTTGTGGAAACTTCTTTGTTAAAATCAGAAAGCAGCGGAAACTGGTAGTGGTTATCTTCTTTAAATTTCGCCAAAGCAAAAGGCGAATCCACAGAAATCCCTAAAACTTGTGCGTTTAAGCCTTCGTAAAAGCTAAAGTTATCGCGCATGGTACACAATTGCGTGGTGCAGGTTCCGGTAAAAGCCATCGGAAAAAAATGAATGATTACTTTTTGCCCGGCGAAATCCGAAAGCGATACTTCTTTTAACTCGGAAGAAACAAGCGTGAACTGAGGAGCGGCCTGCCCAATTTGAATAGCCATAATTTGGAGGTTTTGAACTGCGAAATTAGCACAATTTTAATTTTAACTATCTACATGGATTTTCGGCACCAATTTTTAGGTGGTAAAAGAAGCATCGGCCTTAAAGAGAAGCTTTTGGTTTTTTTAAATAATTTGGGTTGAAGCAGGAGAAAAGCCAATAATTTCTTTATCTAAAGCATTGTAAATGCAGGCCGTAAAACTTACCTTTGTAGTCCAAAAAAGCCTAATAAAGCTTATATAAATAAAAAACATATATGCCAAACATTGGAAAAATATCACAAATTATCGGCCCTGTAGTTGACGTTAGTTTTGCAGATGATGCGCACCTGCCTCAGATTTTCGACGCATTGGAAATTACCAGAGATAACGGCCAAAAAGTTGTATTAGAAGTACAGCAGCATTTGGGCGAAGACCGGGTACGGACAATTGCGATGGATTCGACTGATGGTTTGCTGCGCGGAATGCCTGTTTTGGATACCAGTTCTCCGATCCGGATGCCGGTTGGCGATCAGATCAAGGGGCGTTTATTTAACGTGGTTGGCGAAGCAATTGACGGAATTGGCGTGATTGATAACGCAAAAGGTTATCCGATCCACAACGCGCCGCCGAAATTTGAAGAATTATCTACCGAAACCGAAATATTGTTTACCGGGATTAAAGTAATTGACCTTTTGGCACCTTATACCAAAGGCGGCAAAATTGGTTTGTTTGGCGGTGCCGGTGTTGGTAAAACTGTTTTGATTATGGAACTGGTGAACAATATCGCCAAAGCTTATGCCGGTTTATCGGTTTTTGCCGGTGTTGGCGAACGTACCCGCGAAGGAAACGATTTGCTGCGTGAATTTATCGAATCAGGCGTTATTAATTATGGCGATGCATTTTTGCATTCGATGGAAAAAGGCGATTGGGATTTGCCATCGGTAGATAAAGAAAAATTAAAAGAATCTAAAGCAACCTTAGTTTTTGGCCAGATGAACGAGCCTCCGGGCGCACGTGCACGTGTGGCTTTGTCAGGTTTAACCGTTGCAGAATATTTCCGTGATGGCGAAGGCGAAGGACAAGGAAAAGACATTTTGTTTTTCGTGGACAACATTTTCCGCTTTACACAGGCTGGTGCAGAAGTATCGGCATTGTTAGGCCGGATGCCCTCCGCCGTAGGTTACCAGCCAACTTTGGCAACCGAAATGGGTTTGATGCAGGAACGTATCACTTCAACCAAACGCGGTTCAATTACTTCCGTTCAGGCTGTTTATGTGCCTGCAGATGATTTGACCGATCCGGCGCCGGCTACCACATTTGCCCACTTGGATGCAACCACCGTACTTTCCCGTAAAATTGCGGAGTTAGGCATTTATCCGGCTGTGGATCCGTTGGATTCTGCATCACGAATTTTGAACAAAACGGTTTTGGGCGACGAGCATTACAACACCGCCCAACGCGTAAAGGAAACTTTACAACGCTACAAAGAGTTGCAGGACATCATTGCGATTTTAGGGATGGACGAGCTTTCCGAAGAAGATAAACTGACGGTTTCCCGCGCTCGCCGTGTGCAACGTTTCTTATCCCAGCCTTTCCATGTGGCCGAGCAATTTACAGGGCTAAAAGGAGTATTGGTGGATATCAAAGAAACGATCAAAGGTTTTAACATGATTATGGACGGCGAAGTGGACGAATATCCCGAAGCTGCCTTTAACCTGGTTGGAAGCATTGAAGAAGCCATCGAAAAAGGTAAAAAATTATTGGCTGAAGCAAACGATTAGTAATCAGGTATGAGGTGCGAGGTATCAGGTAACGCTTGAAATTCACCTCTCACCATCTACCTCACACCTAAAAAAATGACATTAGAAATCATTACACCGGATAAAAAGTTTTTTGACGGAGAAATTACTTCGGTAACCGTTCCCGGAACAATGGGTTCGTTTGAAGTGTTGAACAACCACGCGCCTATCATTTCTACTTTAGACCGCGGAAAAATTGTTGTTCGTTCCAGCGCAAAATCGCAAACTTTTTTTATCAAAAGCGGCGTGATCGAAGTGTTGAACAATAAAATTGTGCTTTTGGCCGAAGGTGTAGAAATACATTAAATGCTTCTTTTATCGGTATAAAACCTGGCTGCATGGCCGGGTTTTTTTTTGGGCTTTTATTTCAGTTTTTTTGTAGGATGTTGCTTTTTACGCAGAAAAACGTCGTTTTCAAAAAACTTTAAAAATCTATACCAAATACCATTTTCAACTTTGGTATAGCAGCATCCAAATAATATGTATCAATGCTTCTTTTATTGGCATATTTTATTCGGTTTAATTACTTTTATCCTTATTAAATTCTTTTTAATTTTTTTTAATTTTGGTATTGGTATAAACAGATCAAGTCTTTACCTTACAAATAGCTACTAAAAATGCTTAGCAAATATTAACTGCCATTTAGTGTGGGTTTAAAAAAGTAGTGTAAATAGTTTTTTTCAGCAAAAGATCACAGAAACAGACAAGCCATCTTCCTGACCAATGGAAAACACAGTAATACAAGAAGAAACAGAATTAAACCGTTATAGCAAAACGTTTACGCAAGACCCAACGCAACCTGCTGCACAGGCGATGCTTTACGGAATTGGTTTAACGGATGACGACATGCAAAAAGCACAAGTTGGCGTGGCAAGCATGGGTTACGATGGCAACACTTGCAACATGCACCTGAACGATTTGGCGCAAATTGTAAAAAAAGGAATTTGGCAGGAAGATTTAGTCGGCCTTATTTTTAATACCATTGGCGTAAGCGATGGCATGAGCAACGGAACCGACGGTATGCGTTACTCATTGGTCAGCCGCGATATTATTGCTGATTCTATCGAAGCAGTTTGTGGCGCACAATATTACGATGCCGTGATTGCGCTTCCCGGTTGCGATAAAAACATGCCGGGTTCTATCATGGCGATGGGCCGATTAAACCGTCCTTCGATCATGGTTTATGGCGGAACGATTAAACCGGGACATTATAAAGGTGAAGATTTAAATATCGTTTCCGCGTTTGAGGCTTTGGGCAAAAAGCTGGCCGGAACAATTGATGATTTTGATTTTAAGGAAATTATTAAAAATGCTTGCCCTGGCGCTGGTGCCTGCGGCGGCGTTTACACAGCAAATACCATGGCAGCAGCGATTGAGGCTTTAGGCATGAGTTTGCCTTATTCTTCTTCCAATCCGGCCATTAGTCCCGAAAAAGATGCCGAATGCCTGGCTGCCGGAAAAGCGATTAAGCTTTTGCTGAAAAAAGACATCAAGCCAAGCGACATCATGACACGCGAAGCTTTTGAAAACGCAATTGTAACGGTGATGGTTTTAGGCGGATCAACCAACGCGGTTTTACATTTAATTGCGATGGCAAAAAGTGTGGATGTTCCGTTAACGCAAGATGATTTTCAAACCATCAGCAATAAAATCCCGGTTTTGGCAGATATGAAACCAAGCGGAAAATACATGATGGACGACCTGCACAAAGTTGGCGGCGTGCCGGCCGTGATGAAATACCTGCTTAAAAAAGGCTGGCTGCATGGAAATTGTATGACTGTTACCGGAAAACCGATTGCAGAAAATTTACAAGAAGTTCCGGAGTTGAGCTTTGATACACAAAAAATCATCCTTCCGGCAGAAAACCCGATTAAAGCAACCGGACATTTGCAAATTTTGTACGGAAATTTGGCGGAAGGCGGAAGCGTGGCCAAAATCAGCGGAAAAGAAGGCGAACGTTTTGAAGGCCCAGCACGCGTTTTTGATGGTGAGTTTGAACTGATCCACGGCATCCAAAGCGGACGTGTTAAACCCGGAGATGTGGTTGTCATCAGAAATGTTGGGCCAAAAGGAGCACCGGGAATGCCGGAAATGCTGAAACCAACTTCGGCTATTTTTGGCGCTGGTTTGGGCAGCAGCGTCGCTTTAATTACCGATGGCCGTTTCAGTGGCGGAACGCATGGCTTTGTGGTTGGCCACATCACACCGGAATCTTACGATGGCGGATTAATAGCTTTGGTAAAAGATGAAGACCGGATTGAAATTGATGCCATAAGCAGAAATATCCAGCTTATGGTTTCTGATGAAGAAATTGCAGCCCGGCGCGCACAATGGCAGCAACCGGCTTTAAAAGCAACCAAAGGCATTTTGTATAAATACGCCAAATACGTTTCTACCGCGGCCGAAGGCTGTGTAACCGATCTATAAAATATACCGATAAAAGAAGCATTTTAAAATTCTTTAAAAAGATTTGACCGTTATGGAATTAGCACAAGAAGAACTGTTAACCCTGCCCGAAATTAAGGAAACCGTACAAGTTTCCGGTTCTGTTGCATTGCTGGAAGGCTTGATTGCCGAAGGCGTAGATACCATTTTTGGTTATCCCGGCGGCGCCATTATGCCAATTTACGACGCACTTTATGATTACAAAGAAAAGCTGACCCACATTTTGGTTCGCCACGAACAGGGCGGAATCCATGCCGGACAAGGCTACGCACGTTCATCAGGAAAAGTTGGTGTGGTGTTTGCCACCAGCGGCCCCGGCGCAACCAATTTAATTACCGGTTTGGCTGATGCTCAAATAGATAGCACGCCTTTGGTCTGCATTACCGGCCAGGTTTTTGCGCATTTATTAGGCACGGATGCTTTCCAGGAAACGGACGTAATTAACATTACCACGCCGGTTACCAAATGGAATTACCAGGTAACAGATGCGAACGAAATCCCGGAAGTCATGGCCAAAGCTTTTCACATCGCACGCAGCGGCCGCCCGGGTCCGGTTTTGATTGACATTACCAAAAACGCGCAAATCCAAAAGTTTGATTTTGAAGGTTATAGCAAATGCAACCATATCCGCAGTTATCGCCCAAAACCAATTGTTCGGAATGAGTACGTTGAACAAGCTGCGGAACTGATCAACCAGGCAAAAAAACCTTTTGTAATTTGGGGACAAGGCGTAATTCTGGGTAAAGCAGAAAAAGAATTTCAGGCTTTTATCGAAAAAACAAATATTCCTTCGGCTTGGACAATTTTGGGCGCAAGCGCCATTCCAACCGATCACGAACTGAATGTTGGCATGTTAGGCATGCACGGCAATTACGGCCCAAACGTTTTAACCAACGAATGCGATGTTTTGATTGCCATCGGGATGCGTTTTGATGACCGCGTAACAGGCCGTTTAGATAAATACGCCAAGCAGGCAAAAATCATTCATTTGGATATTGACCCGGCGGAAATTGATAAAAACGTCCAGTCAACCGTACCCGTTTGGGGCGATTGCAAGGAAACGCTTCCTTTGTTAACAAAATTATGCCAGCAAAAGAAGCATACCGAATGGCTGCAATTATTCAAAGATTATCAGCAAAAAGAAGTAGAAGCGGTAATTGATGCCGAGTTGCATCCAAAATCCGGCGAGATGACGATGGGCGAAGTTATTAACCAATTGAATGAATTGACCCAAGGGGAAGCTATTATTGTAACGGATGTTGGCCAGCACCAAATG
>CAXTKQ010000025.1:25959-34607 GCA_964244955.1 uncultured Sphingobacteriaceae bacterium
CCGTTATGCCAAGTTTAATAAAACACGCAGCAACATTACCAGCGGCGGTTTGGGTACGATGGGTTTTGCCTTGCCTGCAGCCATCGGCGCAAAATTTGGCGCGCCGGAACGTACGGTAGTTTCGGTATCAGGAGACGGCGGTTTCCAGATGACGATCCAGGAACTGGGTACAATTATGCAATGTGGAATTGATGTTAAAATGATTATTCTAAACAACCGTTTTTTGGGAATGGTGCGGCAATGGCAGGATATGTTCAACGAGAAACGTTATTCTTTTGTAGATATCCAAAGCCCTGATTTTATTAAAGTTGCGGCAGCTTATCAAATTGATGGAAAATGTATTTCTGAAAGGGAAGAGCTGCAACCAGCTTTAAAAGAAATGCTGGAACATCAAGGTTCTTATCTTTTAGAAGTGATGGTTACGAAAGAAAACAATGTTTTTCCGATGGTGCCGCAAGGTTGCAGCGTGAGCGAAATCAGGTTGAAGTAAGGGAAAAGGTTGAAGGGATAAAGGTAAAAGGATAAAGACCAAAGCAATTATGAGCATGAGCATTTTAGAAACGCCTGGAAAACAGGAATATAACATTACCGTTTATACCGAAAACCAGATTGGTTTGCTTAACCGCATCGCCATTATTTTTACGCGGCGCAAAATCAATATTGATAGTTTGAACACTTCGCCTTCGGAAATTGATAGCATCCACCGTTTTGATATTGTTTTGACAGAAACGGAAGAAGTGGTACGCAAACTGTCGCGCCAGATTGAAAAGCAGGTAGAAGTTTTAAAGGTTTATTTCCATACCAACGATGAAATTATCTGGCAGGAAATGGCTTTATACAAAGTCCCGACCGATACGATTGCCGAAAAGGTTTTGGTAGAACGTTTGCTGCGTGAGCATGGCGCACGTGCCGTCGTGATCCGAAAAGATTATACCGTTTTTGAAACAACCGGACACCGCACCGAAACCGATAATTTGCTTTATGCTTTGCAACCTTTTGGTTTGATTGAGTTTGTACGAAGCGCGCGTATCGCCATCATTAAAAGCAGCGAAGGTTTTAACCGTAAAATCCGGGAATTTGAGCAATTAGAACCCGGACAGGAAGTAAGCGAAAACGAGTATTTAAGCAGTCGGGACAAGGTTTTTACCATGTAGAAGATAGCTTTTAGCTGTCAGCAATCGGCTTTTAGCTTGACTAAATAGCGGTCAAAAATGGTTGATGCTTCTTTTATCAACCTAAAATTTGGGTGATAAAAGAAGCATCGGCAGAAAAATCAGAGCAATCAATAAACAGAAACCAAGCATCGGTGTAATCTCAAAAAAATCGGTGCAATCATAAAAACAAAAAAATGGCAAAATTAAATTTCGGCGGAACTGAAGAAAACGTAGTAACCCGCGAAGAATTTCCGTTGGCTAAAGCACAGGAAGTATTAAAAAATGAAACCGTTGCCGTAATTGGTTATGGCGTTCAAGGTCCTGGTCAGGCACTCAATCAAAAAGACAATGGCATTAATGTGATTGTTGGCCAGCGTAAAAATTCAAAATCATGGGACAAAGCTGTCCGCGATGGTTTTGTAGAAGGCGAAACGTTGTTTGAGATTGAAGAAGCTTTAGCAAAAGGAACCATTATTTGCTATTTGTTGAGCGATGCGGCGCAAATTAAATTGTGGCCAACGGTTCAAAAACATTTAACGCCGGGCAAAGCCTTGTATTTTTCGCATGGTTTCGGCATTACATTTAACGAGCAAACCGGCATCGTTCCGCCAAAAGATGTGGATGTGTTTTTAGTTGCGCCAAAAGGTTCGGGAACTTCACTGCGCCGCATGTTTTTACAAGGACGTGGATTAAATTCAAGCTATGCCATTTTTCAGGATGCAACCGGCAACGCTTTTGAGCGTGTAATTGCCTTAGGAATTGCCGTTGGAAGCGGTTATTTGTTTGAAACGAACTTTAAAAAAGAAGTTTACAGCGATCTGACCGGCGAACGCGGTACTTTAATGGGCTGCATCCAGGGGATTTTTGCTGCACAGTACGATGTTCTACGCAGCAAAGGCCACTCTCCTTCTGAAGCATTTAACGAAACGGTGGAAGAATTAACGCAATCTTTAATGCCTTTAGTTGCCGAAAACGGGATGGATTGGATGTACGCCAATTGCTCTACCACAGCACAACGCGGTGCTTTGGATTGGTGGAAAAAATTCCGTGACGCCACCAAACCGGTTTTTGAAGAATTATACGAAAGTGTGGCAGCCGGAAAAGAATCTCAACGATCCATTGATTCAAACAGCCAGCCGGATTACCGCGAAAAATTAGATGCCGAATTAGCTGAATTACGCGATAGCGAAATCTGGCAAGCTGGCAAAACAGTAAGAAGCTTACGTCCTGAAAACCAGGAAGTAGAAGCATAAGGAAGTTGTAGGTTATCTGTTGCGAGTTGCCGGTTTTAGGTGGATAAAAACAGCATCAAGCATACATCGCCAAGAACTGGCAACTCGCAACAAACAACATAAAACTGAACCAATGGGACAAACATTATTTGATAAAATCTGGGACGCACATGTGGTAAACCACTCGGAAGGCTTCCCGGATGTTTTATATATTGATACACATTTCATCCATGAAGTAACCAGTCCGCAGGCTTTTGACGGTTTACGTGCGCGTGGGATTCCGGTTTTTCGTACCAAACAAACCGTTGCAACGGCCGATCATAATGTGCCGACTTTGCATCAGGACCAACCGATACGTGAAGAACTTTCGCGCAAACAGGTAGATATGCTGACCAAAAATTGTGCAGAATTTGGTATCGAATTATATGGATTAGGCCATCCTTATCAGGGAATTGTACACGTGATTGGGCCGGAATTAGGCATCACCGTTCCGGGGAAAACGATTGTTTGCGGCGATAGCCATACTTCTACGCACGGCGCTTTTGGCACCATTGCTTTTGGCATCGGCACGTCGCAGGTAGAACAGGTTTTGGCCACGCAATGCCTGCTTCAATCCAAACCCAAACAAATGAAGATTGAAGTGAACGGAAAATTGCCGTTTGGCGTTGGCGCAAAAGATATTATCCTGTACATCATTTCTAAAATTTCTGCTGCCGGTGGCACGGGTTATTTTGTAGAATATGCAGGCGATACCATTAGAAGTTTGAGTATGGAAGGCCGCATGACGATCTGCAACATGAGCATCGAAATGGGTGCGCGCGGCGGCATGATCGCCCCGGATCAAACTACTTTTGATTATGTAGAAGGGAAAGAATTTGCACCAAAAGGTGAAGCCTGGAATACAGCTTTAACTTGGTGGAAAACCTTATCTACTGATGCGGATGCTGTTTTTGACGAAGTGTTATACTTTGATGCAGCCGATATCGAACCAATGATTACGTACGGAACCAATCCAGGCATGGGCATCGGTATCACCAAAAATATACCCGCAAAAGAAGCATTGGAGCAACACGAGCAAAACTCGTATCAGAAGGCTTTGGATTATATGGATTTGCAGGATAACACCGAAATTTTGGGGAAACCGATTGATTACGTTTTCATCGGAAGCTGCACCAATTCCCGAATTGAAGATTTGCGCCAAGTTGCCAAATTTGTAAAAGGCCGCGAAAAAGCACCACATGTTACCGCTTGGATTGTGCCGGGATCAAAACAAGTACAATTACAAGCGATGGCCGAAGGATTGGACAAGATATTTGAATCAGCAGGTTTTTTTCTGCGCGAACCGGGCTGCAGTGCCTGTTTGGGTATGAATGAAGATAAAATTCCCGCAGGAAAATATTGTGTTTCTACCTCCAACCGAAATTTTGAAGGAAGGCAAGGGCCAAATGCACGAACGTTTTTAGCCAGTCCGTTAACGGCTGCGGCGGCTGCGGTTACGGGGAGGGTTACGGATGTTCGGGAAATGATGTCTGAACCGAAATTTGTGGAATTTTAGAATTGATAGAATTTCTGCCGGATGGATAACTTAAAACGGACTTCTGAAGAATTTAATGATTGTACAGGAAAAATAATAGGTTGTTCTATGCGCGTTCATTCAACATTAGGTAACAGTTTTCAAGAGGTAATTTATCAAAGAGCTTTGGCAATTGAAATGGGTTTGGAAGGATTAACATTTCAAAGAGAAATGGAAATGGCTATTTATTATCGCTCAGAATATATTGGAACGAGACGAGTAGATTTTTTTGTTGAAAATTCAATTATGGTTGAACTAAAAGCCATCATAAATTTAGAAGATGTTCATTTAGCGCAAGCACTAAATTATTTGGAAGCCTATAATATGCAAACTGGTTTGCTCATTAACTTTGGAAGTAAAAGTTTACAGTTTAAAAGATTGTTAAACAAGAAATTTGATAGCAGTAAAAACTATAATTAAGATTTACAAAATTCTAAAATTCTTTAATTCAAAAAATTCAGGTTCAGACAAATGGCCACTAAAATATTCAAACATATTCAATCAACCGTAGTACCGTTACAAGTTGAAAATATTGATACCGATCAGATTATCCCAGCACGTTTTTTAAAAGCAACCACGCGGGAAGGTTTTGGCCAAAACTTGTTTTGCGATTGGCGTTTTGACATTGACGGCCAGCCAAAACAGGAATTTATTTTGAACAATCCGCTTTATTCAGGTAAAATACTGGTTGCGGGTAAAAACTTCGGTTGTGGCAGCAGTCGCGAACACGCAGCCTGGGCTTTGGCCGATTATGGTTTTGATGTCGTAGTCAGCAGTTTTTTTGCCGATATTTTTAAAGGAAATGCGCTGAACAACGGTTTATTGCCGGTGCAAGTAAGTGATTTTTTTTTAGACCGGATTTTTACGGAAGTAGCCAAAGACCGCCACACCGAAGTAGAAGTTGACCTGCAACAGCAATTTATCAAAATTTGTAGAACCGGCGAACAGGAAAGTTTCGAGATCAATCCTTACAAAAAAGCGTGTTTATTAAATGGCTATGATGATATTGATTATGTGCTAAACAACAAGGATTGGATTGAAACTTATGAAAGGAGTAAGGTAATTTAAATGCATTGTCATTTCGACGATAGGATAAATCTTCTCCGAAGCGACAGTTTGTAATGCTTCTTTTATCAGGTAAAATTGGTATTGGATTGAAAAAAGAATAATGGCATGATTGAAAGAAGATTTCTCCCTACGGTCGAAATGACAAAAAAGCGAAATGACAAGACGAACAAAAAATGGCAACTAAACACATATTAATCATTCCCGGTGATGGCATTGGCCCCGAAGTAACAACCTGGGGCAAAGCTGTTTTAGAACAAATTGCCGCACAATATAACCACGAATTTGCTTTTGATACGGCTTTGATGGGACACGTTGCAATTGAAGCTGCCGGAAACCCGCTGCCGGATGAAACGCTGGAGAAAGCACGAAAAAGCGATGCGATTTTGTTTGGTGCTGTTGGCCATGCCAAATACGATAACGATCCTTCTTTAAAAATCCGGCCGGAGCAAGGTTTGTTAAAAATCCGGAAAGAGCTGGGTTTGTATGCCAATCTTCGTCCGATTTTATTATTTGATGAATTGTTGGACGCCTCCAGCCTGAAACCGGAAATTTTAAAAGGAACCGATATTTTATTCTTCCGGGAATTAACCGGCGATGTTTACTTTGGAGAGAAAACAAGATCGGAAGACCGCAATACAGCTTCTGATTTGATGATTTATCACCGTTACGAAATCGAACGCGTAGCACGAAAAGCTTACGAAGCGGCACGCTTGCGCCGGCACAAATTGTGTTCGGTTGATAAAGCAAACGTTTTAGAATCTTCCCGTTTGTGGCGCGAAACGGTTCAGGAAATCGCCAAAGAATATCCTGATGTAGAAACCGAACACATGTTTATTGATAATGCGGCCATGCAGTTGGTTAAAAATCCGAAGAAATTTGATGTGGTTTTAACCGCGAATTTGTTTGGTGATATTTTAACGGATGAAGCTTCACAAATTGCAGGTTCGATGGGCATGTTAGCTTCCGCTTCTGTTGGAGACGGAAGCGGTTTTTTTGAACCGATCCATGGCTCGGCGCATGATATTACCGGTAAAAACCTGGCAAATCCGCTGGCCTCCATCCTATCCGTTGCGTTGATGCTCGAAATTGGTTTCGGCCTAAAAGAAGAAGCAAAAACCGTAACGCAAGCAGTAGAGCAAATCCTGAAAAAAGGTTACCGCACCCCAGATATCGCCAACAGCAAAGATGACGTAACCAAAGTTTTGGGCACTGAACAAATGGGACAAAAAATATTGGAACAACTGCAGCAACCGGTAACGATATGAAATGGAACGCTGAACTGTACGACCAAAAACATGGTTTCGTTGCTAAATATGGCGAGAACCTGCTGGATTTACTCGAACCAAAACCCGGAGAAAAAATCCTGGACTTAGGTTGCGGTTCGGGTTATTTAACCAACGCCATCCGCGAAGAAGGCGCCGAAGTTTTGGGCGTTGATAGTTCGGCGGAAATGATCGCGAAAGCAAAACAAAGTTACCCGGAAACCAAATTCAAAGTTGCCGATGCAACGAATTTAGGTTTCGATGCTTCTTTTAATGCCATATTTTCTAATGCGGTTTTGCATTGGATCAAAGCAGAAAATCAACCCAAAATGCTGAATGTTGTTTTTACGGCACTAAAACCTGGCGGACGTTTTGTGGCAGAAATGGGCGGAAAAGGAAACGTTGGCCGGATGATTTCTACGTTGAGAAAAGTTTTAACACAACACGGTTACCAGCAGCAGGCCGAAATGGATTACCTGTTTTTTCCTTCCATTGGCGAATATGCTACAATGTTGGAAAAAGCTGGATTTAAAGTGCGTTTTGCCGCTCATTTTGACCGGGAAACTTTGTTGCAGGACCAGGCGGAAGGCGTAAAAAAATGGCTTATGATGTTTGCTTCCGACTATTTTATAGGGATAAAAGAAGCACAGCAGCATCAAATCTTGGAAGAAACCACCCAACAATTACAACCGTACTACCAGCGCAACGGCGAGTGGTACGCCGATTATAAAAGATTAAGATTTATAGCAGTAAAGGAGCTATCAGCAATCAGTTTGCATGGTTGCTGATAGCTGATTGCTGAAAGCTGATTGCAAATAAAAAACAAAACCATGTTACACGACCCAAACCATATTTACATATTTGATACCACGCTGCGCGATGGCGAACAAGTTCCCGGCTGTCAGTTATCAACTTCAGAAAAAATTGAAATTGCACAAGAACTAGAGTTGTTGGGTGTTGACGTGATCGAGGCCGGTTTCCCGATTTCCAGTCCGGGCGATTTTCAAAGCGTGGTTGAGCTGTCTAAAGCGGTTAAAGAACCCATTATTTGCGCTTTAACACGTGCCAATAAAGGCGATATTGATTCCGCAGTGGCTTCTTTAAAATATGCAAAACGGCCGCGGATCCATACCGGGATTGGCGCTTCGGACATGCACATCCAATACAAATTCAACAGCACACGGGATGAGATTTTGGCACGCGGCGTGGAAGCGGTAAAATATGCCAAATCGTTTGTGGAAGATGTGGAGTTTTATGCCGAAGATGCCGGTCGTGCCGATCTGGCTTATTTAGCACGCATGATTGAAGCGGTAATTGCTGTCGGCGCAACGGTCGTCAACATACCGGATACAAACGGTTATTGTTTGCCGGACGAATATGGCGCACGAATTAAATACCTCAAAGAAAACGTTAAAAATATAGAACAGGCCATTATTTCGGTTCATTGCCATAATGATTTGGGTTTGGCCACGGCTAATTCCATTTCCGGCATCCAAAATGGCGCAAGGCAAATTGAATGTACCATCAACGGCATTGGCGAACGTGCCGGCAATACTTCGCTGGAGGAAGTGGCGATGATTATGAAAGTACACCAAACCCTCAACCTGCATTCCAACATCAACAGCAAACACTTTTACCATCTGAGCAACAAAGTGAGCCGGATGATGAATATGCCGGTGCAACCGAATAAAGCGATTGTGGGCAAAAATGCCTTTGCGCACAGTTCGGGCATTCATCAGGATGGGTTTTTAAAACACCGCCAGAATTATGAAATCATCAACCCGGAAGATGTGGGCATTCCTTCGGCAGAAATTGTTTTAACTGCACGAAGCGGAAGACATGCGCTGAAACATCATTTGGAACGCTTAGGTTATTTGATGGAAAAGGTAAACCTGAATGAAGTTTACGAACGCTTTTTGAACCTGGCCGATCAGAAAAAAGAAATTACCGACAACGACCTGCTTTCTTTGATGGGCGACGGAAACGAAGCAAACTACAACGAAAGCAGTATCAAAATGAAAACGCTGAATGTGATAATGGCAGGAGATTCAATCCCGGAAGCAACGGTTACGCTGGAAATCAGCAGCCAGGAAAAACGAGCGACTGCAACGGGAAACGGGCCGGTAAATGCCACGATCAACGCGATTGAAAGTATCATCGGTAAAAAACCAAGCCTGAAAGAATTTAATATCCAGGCCATGAACGGCGGCAGCGATGATATCAGCCGCGTGGATATGTTGCTTCTTTTAGATGGCAAAAGTTACGATGGCTACGGTTTTAGCACCGATATTGTGCGTGCTTCGGCCAATGCTTATTTAGATGCGGTCAACAAATTTTTATCCTGAAAATGGTGTTAGAA
>CAXTKQ010000026.1:0-20057 GCA_964244955.1 uncultured Sphingobacteriaceae bacterium
CGCCACTGCTTTGCGGCAGGTCCAACGGGCTGATATTGGCTTTGCCCAATGTAACCGGTTTGTTGTTGCTGTTTTTACGGGCATTGATATTTATTTCGGCTAATTGCGAGGAACTTTCAGACAAAGTAAAATCTGCCACCGTGGTTTTGCCTGCCAAAGCGTTTACCGTAGTTTCTTTGTTGGCACAGCCGATGCAGGAAATCCTGATGGTATAAACCCCTGGTTTGATATTGCCGAACGTATAGCTGCCATCGTCTTTAGTCGTGGTGATGCGGTTTAGTTCTTTAAGCATTACGGTTACGTGGGCTTCAGTTTTACCGTCGGTTGTTTTTATTTTTCCTGAAATCCTGCCTATAAAAGATTGGGCATCAGCATTAATTATAATTAGGGACAGCAGCAAGGAAAATGGGATTGCTTTTTTTAGGCAGTGTAAAAAATCAGTCATGCGTTTATTTAGATTAATTCTAATTAGCCGCAAATATAATTTTTAATCTATTTGGAGGAAAATTATTTAGAATTAATTTAAATAAAAAGAAGGGCGGTGAAAATAGAAAAGGGGTTTTGGCAAGCAAAGTTGCCCGGGCAAAAAAAACAGGCATAAAAAAAGCATCGCCGTTTTTTTGCCGATGCTTCTTTTATGCCCTAAAAATTGGTGTCTCTTTTAAGCGTAGTATTCTTCTACTTTATCAATCAAATTAAAAATATCAAAAGGTTTGCTGATGAAATATGTGGCACCGGCATTGTCCGCCATCTGTTTTCCGTCCATACTGGCCGAAATTACAATCACAGGCAAATCATGCGTTTCGGGTTTTTTGCGCAGTTGTTTAACCACTTCGTCGCCCGTCATTTCCGGCATCCACAAATCTATGATTACCAGGCCCGGATGTACTTTTTCAATCGTGTCAAACATATTTGGGCTGTTGCTTTCTGCAATTGCCTGATAGCCATAACTTTCCAGTACAAGTACAAGCATTTCGAGAATGCCTTGGTCATCATCACATACCAATACTGTTTTGTTTATCATCTCTGTTATATCGGCAAGGTAAAACTAAAAGTAGCGCCTTTGTCAGCTTCACTATCAACCCACAAAGTGCCCTTATGGTTTTTAATAATTTGGTCGCAAACGTATAGGCCAATTCCCATGCCAGGAAATTTCTTCTGGATACTGTTTGCCCTAAAAAACCGCTCGAACACTTTTTTCTGGTCTTCGCGGCCAATGCCCAGGCCGTAATCTGTTACCGCAACTTTGATAAAACCACTTACCCGCGACAGATAAACCGCTATTTCGCTGGCTTCGGGCGAGTATTTGACGGCGTTGGTAAGCAAATTGACAACCACTTGTTCTAATCGGTACTGGTCTCCGGCATAATCCATTTTGGTGCTGCCGGTGATCTTGATCTTATGCGAGATGTGGCTTCCCTGCACGTTTTCTACGGCTTCTTTCACCATCTGGTCAAAATCAAAAACCTCTTTGTGCAGTTCCATTTTGCCATGTTTGATTTTGGAAGTATCCAGCAGATTGGTAATCAGCTCGTTCATCCGGTTTAGGTAATCGTTGGTTTTGGCGATAGCGTGCGTAACCTTGTCGTTATCTTTCGGAAGCAGCCTTTCTAAAAGTTGGATATAACCTTTAACTGTGGTTAAAGGCGAGCGCAGTTCGTGGCTGGCGATGGAAACAAAGTCGTCTTTGCGCTGTTCAGATTCTTTGCGTTCGGTAACATCCTCAAAAGAAAGCAGGATGCGCTGTTTGTACTCGCCGTCCAGCTCGATCTGGTGTGCGTTCAGCAGCATTATTTTTTTGCCGATATGCGGAAACTCATAGTTCACCTCAAAATCCAAAACCGGGTTGTTGCTTGGCAAAATGGTTTCCAACAGTTCTTTTAATTGCGGGATGTTCCACTGGCCATCGCCCAGGTCATATAATTTTACACCAACGGTTTCGGCCTCCGATACTTTAAAAGTCCTTAAAAAATGGACATTTGCACTCAATAGGCGTAAATCTGAATCTAAAACTACTAACGATTGGCGTACCGTTTGTAAAATGCTTGACAAGTATTCTTCGTTTTCCTTCAACGACCCCGTTCGGTCTATCGCGCGGCGTTCCATTTCGTCGCGTTCTTTTTGCAGTTGCTGCTCCGCATTTTTCCGTTTGGTAATGTCGTTTTGCACGCCCATAAAATACGTTACGTTTCCGTTTGCATCTTTTATCGGCGATAAATACAGCTCGTTCCAAAACAAGTCTCCGTTTTTACGGTAGTTGCGCAGTTCTACCGTAGCGGTTTGCCCGTTTTTAATGGCCTCTTTTAAAATATGGCGTGCTTGTTGTTCACGGTCGTCGCCCTGCAAAAAGCGGCAGTTGCGGCCAATGATTTCACTTCTTTGATAACCTGAAATTTTTTCGAAAGCTTTGTTGCAATAAACAATAGGATGGTCGGGCTGGCGGTAATCTGTAATAGTGATTCCGGCAACAGAAGCATCAATGGCAAGTTTTAACAAGTTGAAATCAAGTTCGTGCGATTCGCCGGAAAAATTAAAACCTGAAGAATTATCTGTGTCCATTTAATTTGATCGTCAATTTTGGGCAATTGATTTATGCAATTTGCTGAAAATTTGGTTGCGAAAACAGGGCGGTTTGCCTTTTTTTTACGGCACTACAATGCAGTGCCTTTAATCGTTGCCGTTACTTTTCCGCAATCTTGCATTTTCTTTCCGTAATAAGGGTTTTGGATTTTGGCAGAAGCGTTTATCCAGTACTGTTTTTTCATCGGGCAATACTCCCGGTAAACGGTAACATCAGGCTTGAAGTTTTTTAACAGGATAAAAATAGCATCAGAAAGCGTGGCAAAATGCTCGCGCTGGTGCTCTATGCTTTTAGATTCGCTGATGTGCTGCGCATTGAAACGCAATTTTTCACTGTAATTTGTCCAAGCTCCTTTTTGTGCAGCTTCCAGTTTATCGGTATTCAGTTGCTGCACGGCTTTCACCATTTCGGCGGCTTGCTGGTTTGCCGCTTTGCCATCGTCATCAACCAACGCTTTTTCTACACTTAAATAGGCATGTAAAACCGGGCTAAAAACAGCATTAACGGCTTGGGCCTTAGTTTGATGAAAAGCAAATATGCCCAACATCAGCAATAAATATTTAATAGTTTTCATTTTGAACTTGCAATAATAAACCAAATTTAAACTTCAAACTGTAAAAGGCTAAGGGCGTGTTTAAAAATTTATTTCCGATACTTCTTTTATCGTATAACTTTAAACATACGCTAAAACCTGTTGCAAAAAAAACAGCCGGACAACATTTTACTGCTGGCCGGCCTTATAGCTTTAATTGATTATAAACCGAATAACGCCGGTTTATAAAATAGCGGAAGCTGACAAAAAATTGTAGTTTACAAAACAGGAATTATTATTCCCAGCCTTCGCCTTTTTTAGCGTTTCCGTTCTTGATGTGTTCTTCTGCTTTGTCTTTTCCTAAAATGGCAGCCATATTGTTCCCATCAGCATCTTTTCCTACCGCAATATACCTGCCCGATTTGCAATTGATAACAGGGTCAACCATCGGGACATTTTTGGTTTTTGTTTTAACAGAATAAGCTGTTATTCCGCCTTCAGTTTCTTCTTTTTTAGCTTTTGCCATGATTAAGGTTTTTAATAATTGTTTTACTTTAACTCGTAAAAATACAATTTGTTTATATCAATTAGCACAAATGCCGTTTTAACCTTTAATATTATTTTAAATATTTAAAAGGTTTTTGCCTAAATATTGCCTTTTGATGGCAACAGTGCGTTTTTTTATGCGATAAAAGAAGCATTGCGCTTTTAATATTTCTGCCCAAAATAAATATTGAAACTCGGTTGGCTACAGCAGCTCGGCATAATGGTTTTCTACTTTAATGCCACCGTCTTTATTCAGCTTGATCTGTTTTGTATGCTGTTCAATCAGCAGCAGGTTGGGCGTTAAACTATGCAACGCAGCAATATTTTTAGCTTCCAATAAATCTTCATCTGCCTGTTTAAAATCGCCCAGGTTTGATTTTACATCCGCCAAAACCACCAACGAACCGATAATGCCTTCATAGTTTTTTTGCTGGCGCGAGATGGCATTGCTGCGCAGCAGGTACCATTTTGCTTCCGAAAAACGGTTTTGCCTGAAATAAAAGCTGGCCAAACTATCAAACTGAATACGCATGGCTGCCTGCCCGTAACGCATGCTATGGCGCAAATTGCGCATACATAGGGCTTCTTCGGCATCAATGCTGTAGCGGCTTCGGCCTAAATCAGTTTTAAAAGTGTTAAAAGAAGTATTGCAGATAAGTGCCGGTGGCGGCGTTTTCTCATGCACTAAACCCAATGCCGAAAAGCGTTCGTGCTTTTTTTGCCAGGGCATTTTAACATAAAGCTGCGCCGAAGCCTGCAATGAAAAAACGGCGATAAAAAGAGTATATAATATTTTCATAAAACACTGACTGTTATAGAAAAACCAATCAAATTAATTAACGGCCAAAGCTTAAAAGTGTTGTGCTTAACTAAAAACTTCCAGCTCGTCATCGTAGCTTGCCCAAACCATATATGGATGTGTATCGGCGTGATAAATTTCGCCGTTCGCCTTAATCCCGATCATTCCTGCAAAACCATTAAACCCGTTTAATTCGGTCAGTGTTTTTTCGCAGGCATCGCTCAGTTTAAAACCATCGGTTGTGCGGGTTACAATTTTGGCGGCTACGGCTCCGCTCATAATATCTTCGCCAACGCCGGTGCAGGAAACTGCTGCAAAACGGTTGGCATAATTGCCGGCAACGGTGGCCGAATCGCTTACACGGCAAGGTATTTCAAAGCCTTTTCCTCCGGTTGAGGTAGCTGCGGCAAGGTTATTAAATTCATCCAAAACCACACAGCCAACTGTGCCCAAGCGTACCGAGTTTTGCAGCTTTTGCTCGTATTCGTGTTTTCGTTGCGGCGATTGCGGGTTAAAATAAGGGAAGTCATGTTCGCGGGCAAAATCTTTGGCGCCGCTTCCGCTTAAAACACGGTCTTGCAGCGGCAATAATTTTTCGGCTATCCGGATTGGGTTTTTCACATCCTCTATATTGATCACGCCCGAAAACCGTTCTGTGCTGCCGTCCATCAAGGCCGCACTCATCCTGATTTTGCCATCGCTTTGGATTTGAGAACCGTAACCGGCGTTAAACAGTTCGCTGTCTTCCAACAACGACACGGCAAAAACAGCAGTTTGTACCGCCGAATGCGTTTTTAAAAAAACATAACTGGCCTCTGCAATAGTGGCCAAGGCTTCTTGTTTGGCTTTTTTAATTTCCTGGTTGGTGCCAGATTCGCTAAAAAACCCGCCGTGTATTATCAGTTTCATATCAATGATCGTTGTCCGGAATGTTTAAGGCATGATTGTTTAAAACCTTAGCCGTTTTGTTGATAAACAACTTGTGCTGCTGCAAGTCAAATTTATCATAAATAGACATTACGTGTACTTTCAAGTTTTCAACAGAAACCGGTGTCCCCATTTCTACATTATAAATATTGGTTTCGATGATGTCGCGGCCTTCAACCACAATCGTCAAGCCTGATCCAATAGCTTCCATGGTTTTTCCTTCGGTAATTAAAAGCCCTGCATCTTCGCCCAAACCAATGCCTAAAATACCGGGGTTGCTGGCCACGGCATAAAACAAACGGCCAATGCGCCCGCGCTGTACAAAATGCGTATCAATAATTACCGAATCAATAAAACCGAGGCCAGCCGTAATTTGCACTTCGCCTTTGACCATCGCTTCGTTGCTTTGTCCACGGTAAATCATGTTGGCAGAAGCAGCGGCCGCACCGGCCGAAGTCCCTGCTACAAGCAAATGATCGTGTAAATAACGGTCTTTCAGGATAAACAAAAATTCGGTGCCGCCAAAAATAGAGCTTAAACGAAGCTGGTCGCCGCCGGTAAACATCACCACATCTGCTTTTTTGATGCGCGCTAAATAAGCAGGGTTGGCGGCATCTTCACGGCTGCGGATGTCCAGCACGTTTACGTTTTCCACATCAAGCTGGTTAAAAGCTTTGATATATTCGGTGCCCACCAGTTCCGGGATTTGGGAGGCCGTGGTAACGACTTCAACAACAGGTCTTTCTGTGGCAGATTCTGTAATGATCCGTTTTAAAATCCCATGTTCAAAAAACCGGAGGTGGTCTGGCTGTTTGATGTTTTCCAAGGCACTGATGTTCGTACCCAAGTCAACGGCACCGCCTATAATTACTAATTTGCCTGTTGGTATGCTCATCAATGAAAAATTAAAGGTATTTTTCCAAAGATAACGGCACGCAGCACGAATAGTTGAACGATAATTGTATTTTATATTCAAAAACTTATTTAATTGCAGGTGTTTTAACAAAAAAACAGGTGTAAAAACAGCATTAGCAGGATAAAATTTATGAAGATTGAAAAAATTCAGGTACTGAAAGGGCCAAATATTTGGAGCACTTACCGGAAAAAGTTGATACAAATGCGCCTGGACCTGGAGGAATTGGAAGAACAGCCAACTAATACGATTACCGGTTTTTACGAACGGCTGGAAGCTTTTATGCCTTCGTTGTACAGCCACCGCTGTTCGCCCGGCGTACCCGGCGGTTTTTTTGCCAGGGTAAAAGAAGGTACTTGGATGGGGCATGTAATCGAACACATTGCCCTCGAAATCCAAACCCTGGCCGGGATGGATACCGGTTATGGCCGGACCCGCCAAACCCATACCAAAGGCGTTTACCATGTGGTTTTTAATTATGAGGAAGAAAAAGTAGGCGTTTATGCAGCCGAAGCGGCTGTCAGGATTGCTGAAGCATTGATCAATAATTTGCCTTATGATTTGGAGGAAGATATCCAACAGCTTAAAAAAATCCGCGAGCAAACGCGTTTAGGGCCAAGCACAGGTTCTTTGGTAGAAGAAGCGATTGCCCATGATATTCCCTGGATCAGGTTAAACAACCAATCTTTGGTGCAATTGGGCTACGGCAAAAACCAAGTGCGCATCCGTGCCACTATGACCGAGCGTACCAGCAGTATTGCCGTTGATTTGGCCGGCAACAAAGAAGAAACCAAAAGATTACTGGAAGAACAAGCCATCCCCGTGGCAAAAGGCATGACCGTTACTTCTGTTGCCGGCGTTCACGAAGCCATCCGAAAAGTTGGTTTCCCTTTGGTTTTCAAACCGTTGGATGGCAACCACGGCCGTGGCGCAACCATCAACGTAAAAACCGAACAAGAGGCTTTGGATGCTTTTGAACATGCCGCAAAGGTTTCCCGGAAAGTGATTGTAGAGCGGTTTATTACCGGTTACGATTTCCGGATCCTGGTGGTTGATTATAAAATGGTGGCTGCGGCACTACGCGTTCCGGCAAATGTAATTGGCAACGGAAAATCAACCGTTCAACAATTAATTGATTTGGAAAACAGCGATCCGCGGCGTGGTTACGGGCACGAAAACGTGCTGACCGAAATTAACATTGACCGCGACCTCTTAGATTTGCTCGATAAAAGAAGCTATACTTTAGAAAGCATTCCGCCCGAAGGCGAACAGGTTTTCCTGAAATCCACTGCAAACCTCAGTACCGGCGGGACTTCGGTTGATGTTACCGATATGGTGCATCCGCAAAATGTTTTTTTCTGCGAACGCATTGCGCGCATCATCGGCTTGGATATTTGCGGGATTGATATCATGGCCGAAAACCTTACCCAGCCTTTAACAGAAAACGGCGGCGTAGTGTTGGAAGTAAATGCGGCGCCAGGTTTCAGGATGCATTTGGCGCCAAGCGAAGGTTTGCCACGAAATGTAGCGGCACCGGTAATTGATATGTTGTACCCTTATGGCAAATCGGCCTGCATTCCTATCATTGCCATTACCGGCACAAACGGTAAAACCACAACCACGCGTTTAATTGCCCATTTGGTTAAAAACAACGGTTACCGGGTTGGTTTTACCACTTCGGATGGCATTTACGTTCAAAATACGTTGATGTTAAAAGGCGATACCACCGGCCCGGTAAGTGCAGAATTCATTTTAAAAGACCCAACGGTCGAATTTGCGGTGCTTGAAACAGCACGCGGCGGAATTTTACGTTCGGGTTTGGGTTTTGGCCAATGCGATATCGGTGTTTTGACCAATATCCAGGAAGACCATCTGGGCCTGAACGATATCCACACGCTTGATGAATTATCCAGGGTAAAAGAAGTAGTGATCAGTTCGGTTAAAAAAAGCGGTTGGGCCGTGATCAATGCCGATAATGAATACTGTGTTAAAATCGGCAAAAGGGCTGGTTGCCATGTGGTTTATTTCAGTATGGACGAAAACAACCCGATCATCGTGCAGCAATCCAGCCTGGGCAACATTTCCTGCGTTTACGAAAACGGCTACATCACCATCAAAAAAGGCGGCTGGAAAATAAGGGTGCAAAAAGCGGCACAAATCCCGCTGACTTTTGGCGGAACGGTAAGCTTTATGATCCAAAATGTTTTGGCGGCCACGCTTACGGCTTTTGTTTGGGGTTTCCGTACCGAAGATATCAAAACCTCGCTCGAAACCTTTATCCCTTCGGCAGCGCAAACGCCCGGCCGGATGAATATTTTTCCGTTTAAAGATTTTAAAATTATGGTTGATTTTGCCCACAACCCGGATGGCTTTAACGGCATCAAACAGTTTTTGCAAACCATAGATTCTCCGCAAAAAATTGGTTTGATTGCCGCAACCGGCGACCGACGGGACGAAGACATCCGCGAAATCGGGCGTATCGCAGCAGAGATGTTTGACCACATCATCCTTCGGCAGGAAAACCATTTGCGCGGCCGCAAAAAAGAAGAACTGTTAAAGCTGATGGAAGAAGGCGTTTTATTGGCAGAAAAAAAACCAACCTACGAAATTGCACCCGGGGAAATGGATGTGTTTGAACACGCCATCCGGATGGCAAAACCAGGCGCTTTTATCGTAGCGCTGAGCGATGTGGTTGATAATGCAATTGATGTAGTGTTGCGTTTTCAGGAAAAAGAACGTGCCGGAACGCTTATTTAACTTTGCGACGGCTCAAATATTCGTGCCACAAAAGCATGGTGGCAATGGTACGATAAGGTTTCCAGGCTTCTGCAATTTGCAGGAGCCTTTCTTTTAATGTTTCGGGCGGCAGGTTTTTCACGCGTTTGATGGCCTGGACAATGGCCAAATCGCCGATCGGAAAAACATCCGTGCGATGCAAAATAAAGATGAGGTAAATGTCCGTCGTCCAGTTGCCGATTCCTTTTATGGCGGTCAGTTTTGTCCGAACTTCATCATCTGGCAGCAAAACCAGTTTATCTAAATTTAAGTTTCCGCTTAAAATAGTTGCTGCTAAATCTCGGGCATAAACTGTTTTTTGCCGGCTAAAATAACAGGCTTTCAGTTCTTCATCGGTTAAAGCCAACAGGTTTTCTGCGGAGATTTGGCCAATCTTTTCTTTCAGTTTTTGCAGTGCCGATAAAGCCGAAGCCAGCGAAACCTGTTGTTCCAAAATGATATGCACCAAAGATTCAAACGTGTTTGGCCTGCTCCAAAAAGGCGGATAACCGTACACCGAAATTATGGTGCTAAAAGAAGCATCGCGGCTGGCAAGTTCATCGCAAAGCTGGTTTAGGTTTTGTTGGGTAAAGGAAGTGATCATTAAAAAATATTTTCTTCATTTTCCTGCTTTTCAATTTCTTTCTTCAATTCGTCTACTAATTGCTGTTCGGTTGGCAGGTATAATTGATAAGCACTTGTAATAATAGTTTTGTTATTTTCCGGCAGGGAGATTTTTACCACGGCATTGTTTTTCTCCGCACAAAGCAAAATACCTATAGTTGAGTTCTCAAAATCTTTCTTTTCAAAACGGTCGTAATAGTTCACATACATTTGTAACTGCCCAACATCTTGATGGGTTAATTTACCCGTTTTTATCTCTACTACAACAAAACATTGCAAAAGCCGGTTGTAAAAAACAAGGTCAATAAAAAACTCGTCCCCTTCAATATGCAACCGTTTCTGCCTCGCAATAAAAGCAAAGCCATTGCCCAACTCTAATAAAAAATCCTGCAAATGGGTAATAATGGCTTGTTCCAAATCTTTTTCATAATACGAAGCTTCTCGTTTTAACCCTAAAAACTCCAGGTACATCGGGTCTTTGATAATCTCTTTCGCATCTGATGGTTGTTTTTCGTTTCTGGCTATAGCTAAAACACTTTGCCTGTCGTTGCTCATTAATAAACGTTCCCAAAGGCTACTATATATTTGGCGTTCTAACTGGCGCACAGTCCAGTTGTTTTTAACTGTTTCTGCTATATAAAATTCACGTTTGTCTTGCGAATCCATTCTTAAAAGCAGTTTGTACTGGCTCCAGCTCAATTGCGAATACACTGTATTCGCAATTGGGAATGTGCGGTAAAACTGCCGGAACAACTCTACTTGCCGCTTTGAAAAACCGCTTCCGTATTCCGGTTCTAACTGTTCTGCAATAAATTTAGTGAGGTAATTGCCATAATCTGCACGCTCTTTTCCTTGCTGTTCTTCTTCAAAAATACGTTGCCCAATGTGCCAGTACATCCGTGTCCGCTCGGCGTCAACCGTTCTAATTGCTTTGTCTTTTGCTTTGCTGATAATCGCTTTAATGTCTGTTATAACAGATGGGTTAACAAGCATATTTAATAGAGTTAGTAATGTTAAACAAAACGAAAAACGTTTTTACGATAGTACGAATTGTAATGGCATCTCTTTTTGTTATTTTGTAGGAATTTATTAAAGCAATGAATCAAATTAAGCACAACCTTTTTGCGTATAAACCCATACTGTTTTTAGCACTGTTTTTTTGCTGCGTTTCCGCTTGTTCTTCGCTCAAAAAAGTACCGGTAAAAGAAGTATCGGCAACCATCAGCAAGCTGCAGTTTCTGGACGAATACGATCTGCCGTACAACCTGCAATATCAAAATACTACGGTTGGAGGTTTATCCGGGATTGATTACGATGCGAAAAACGATGTGTATTATTTGATTAGCGATGACCGTTCGGAAATCAATCCCTCGCGTTTTTACACGGCTAAAATCAGCCTGGCCGGAAAAGAAATCAACAGCGTAAAACTCATCGCCGTAACAACTTTAAAGCAGCAAAACAACCAGCCGTACCCGGATTTGAAGCAGCACACCACAAAAACGGTTGACCCGGAAGCCATCCGTTATAACCCTAAAACCGATCAGTTGGTTTGGAGCAGCGAAGGCGAACGGATTGTAAAACCCGGCGATACAGTTTTGATTGACCCGGCTGTAAACATCATTTCTACTTCCGGAAAACTGATTAATACCTTGCCATTGCCCAACAATTTAAAAATGCACGCAACAGAAACCGGGCCGCGCAGAAACGGCGTTTTAGAAGGCTTGACTTTTGCCGATAACTACCAAACGCTGTACGTAAACCTGGAAGAACCGTTGTACCAGGACGGGCCGCGCGCTGACGTAACGCCAAACAACGCTTTGGTCCGCATTTATAAATTTGATTGGAAAACGAAGCAAAACACCGCGCAATATGCCTACAAGCTGGAGCCGGTTGCTTATCCCGCAAAGCCGGAAAACGGGTTTAAAATAAACGGCATCCCGGATATTCTTTCCATCAGCAAAAACCAGTTGCTGGTTACCGAGCGTTCTTTTTCTGACGGGAAAGAAGGTTGCGTGATCCGTGTTTTTCTGGCTGATTTAAACGGCGCTGATAACGTGGTGGATAATCCATCTTTCATCAAAAACCCACCGCAGCATTTGATCCGCAAAAAATTGCTTTTGAACATGGACGATTTAAAGATTTACATTGATAACGTAGAAGGCGCAACCTTTGGCCCAACTTTGCCGAACGGACATCAAACGATCATCTTTGTGGCCGATAATAACTTTGCGAAAACGGAGAAAACGCAGTTTTTGCTGTTTGAGGTGATGCCGTGAGTGATTGTTCATACTGTTTTTAGCAGCTAAATTTCTATATTTGATTATGAGATTAGTAATCGAAAACGTTAAGAGTGAACATTACAAATGGATAGCCGAAATGGCTAAAGCACTTGATTTTAAAGTGGTTGAGGTAGAGTTATCGGAAGATGAAGAAGATGAATATTTATTAGCCGCGATGGAAGAAGTTAAAGATGAGCCAATTGCGACACAATTGGAAAAAGAAGAGTTTGAGAAGTGGCTTAAAAAAGAAGTATCTGAATGACATCAATGACGGAATTTCAAAAAAGATATTTTGAACAGATTAAAGAGGAGAAAAGAAAGCAACTTGCTAATAACGTTAACCTGATAGAATCTTTTAAAAGCGAACTAATAAAAAGAGGAATTGAATTAAAGGATGAAAATTTTGATTACATACAGAAAATAGGTATTGTTGCTACTTATCCTAATATTGTTGACTATTTATGTGGAAATATTTTAAAAGATAAAGAAGGGTTATTTGATTTTAAAGTCTTAAATCAATTCTTTGAAAGACGACCTTTTGCGAGTGGGTTTTTATATCAAAAGAATTATATGTTGATTGCTCATCCTAATTTTAGAAGAGGCTTTCACAAAGACAACAATTTTGCTCCAAGGTTTATTGAACTTTTTTGGGCTAAAAATGACTCAAAAATAGATTCTTTTATTTCAATTGATTGTAATAGAGTTCGAATAAATGTAGATGACACAGTATATATAGAGTTAGACACATGGTACGGTGCTTCCTTCAACAAGAAAATTAACGAAATAAACGATGGGAATACGAAGTTAAGGCCACCGAGTTATTTAGATAATTCTAATATATCTTTCTTTTTTGCTAATGCTTATTCTTTAGATATTAAGTGGAAATCAAAAGTTGATAATGAGACATTAGAAATTATAAAAACATTTCAAGCAGAAGAGTTTAAAACAGAAGAAGTTACAGTAAATATTGATGGAGTAATATATTATCCAGTAAGATATATACACGCAGAATTTATTGTAGCAAAAGAATATTTTAGGCATTTTGATGGCGCAATTCATTTTTATACAGAAGATGAGTATCATAAAAGAAGAGATTCTGACTTCAATTACAATTTGAAGAATCTTTCTCATATAAAAACTAAGTCCGAAAAATTATTTAAGATGAATGGAAATGTGGATGTTGAAACATGGATAAATCTCACAAGTCATTTTTTACAGGTAATCCATTAATAATGGAATATTTTGAAGGAAAATATCCAGATTATCTTTTAGAAACTTTAGAAAAAATAAAAGCAAATCACGAATTGTAAATTAAATTACGGTTCCTTCCCCGTAAAAACGTTTACAAATTTTTTCCATAAGCATTCGTTTTAGTCAATTAGAATTGATGAACAATTTACCTCCTTTAGCCGAGCGGATGCGGCCAAAAAGCTTGGACGATTACGCCGGCCAGCAGCATTTGGTTGGCGCAGGTGCCGTTTTGCGCAAAGCGATTGAATCAGGCAATATGCCATCAATTATTTTGTGGGGGCCGCCAGGCGTTGGCAAAACTACGCTGGCAAATATTATTTCCCATTCTTTAAACAGGCCTTTTTTTGCGTTGAGCGCGATAAATTCAGGGGTAAAAGAAGTACGCGAAGTGATTGAAAAAGCCTCGCTCTTGCAAAAAGGCGGACAACCGCAACCGATTTTATTTATTGATGAAATCCACCGTTTTTCTAAATCGCAACAAGATTCGTTGCTTGGCGCGGTTGAAAAAGGAGTTATTACGCTGATCGGCGCCACGACTGAAAACCCGTCTTTTGAAGTCATTTCGGCTTTGCTTTCCCGTTGTCAGGTTTATATTTTAAAGAATCTGACCGAAGAAGAACTCATCGGTTTACTGCAAAAAGCAATTACTGCCGATACTGTTTTTAGCACCAAAAAAATAGTAATCGAAGAATATGAGGCTTTGATCCGGCTTTCTGGCGGCGATGCTCGAAAACTGTTGAACATTTTCGAGCTTTTGGTAAATGCGTTGGACAGCGACGAAGTTACCATCACCAATAAATTAGTGCTCGATAACGTGCAGCAAAACATGGCATTGTACGACAAGGCCGGCGAGCAGCATTACGATATTATTTCGGCCTTTATCAAATCCATCCGCGGCAGCGACCCCAATGCCGCGGTTTACTGGCTGGCGCGGATGATTGCCGGTGGCGAAGACGCTTTGTTTATCGCCCGAAGGTTGCTGATTCTGGCTTCGGAAGATGTAGGCAACGCCAATCCAAATGCGCTGCTTCTGGCCAACAATTGTTTCCAGGCAGTCAACGTTATTGGCTGGCCTGAATCGAGGATTATCCTTTCGCAAACGGTAGTTTATCTGGCCAATTCCCCAAAAAGCAATGCCAGTTACGAAGCGATTGGCAAAGCGCAGAAATTGGTAACGCAAACCGGCGATTTGCCTGTGCCTTTACATCTCCGCAACGCGCCAACCAAACTGATGAAAAACATCGGCTACGGCAAAGAATACCAATATGCGCACGCTTTTGAAGGTAATTTTGCCAATCAGGAATATCTGCCCGATGCCATCAGCGGAACAAAATTGTACGAGCCGGGCAACAATCCTGCAGAAGCGAAATTTAAAGAGCGTTTAAAGCAGCTTTGGAAAGAGAAGTATGGGTATTGAAGTCTAAATTTTACAGATTTTATAAATGCAACAAAATCTTTAATTAAATTTGATTTTAAGACAGTAATTTATGATGACTTTAATTGTAGAGAACTTCAACGAAAAACATATTGGCCTATTAAAAGAAATGTCTGAAGCTTTAAATTTTTCTTTTAAGAAGTTGGATGATTTTCCATCAGAAACAGATAGTGAAATTGATGCTGAAGAAAAGGAAATGACTTCTTCATCGATGCAAGCATCACAGCAATCGCTGACGGAATTGTGGGACAAAGAGGACGATAGTTACTGGAATTCTTATCTCGAAAACCAATAGCTGATGCCATATAAGCAAGGCGATGTTGTATTGCTGCCTTTTCCGTTTACCAATCAGCAAGGATCGAAAGTAAGGCCCGGAATTGTAGTTTCTAATTCGTTGGTTAATCAAACATCAAATGATGTAATCATTGCACAACTAACGACTCAAAATATAAAAGACAGAAAGTTGGCTGTCGAAATAAACAATAGCCATGTCTCCATTGCTTTTAAACCTCCGCATAATACTCAGTATGTATATTGCAAAAAAATATTAGTGATCGAGCAGGAGCTAATTTTAAAGAAAATTGCTTCGGTTAATGATTATCAAAAACTGAGTGAAATACTAACCACGATCAAATCTGTTTTTGAACAGGATAAACTTCTTTAGGCTATTCATTTATTTCTTGCTTCCGCTTTTTAAAATTGTAAATTACTTGCCGAAATCCCTGCGCCTATGACCAGCATTTTTATCCAGCACGAAATCAAGTCTTTTCTGCGTACCGTGGGTGCGGGCAAAAGCATCGCCGTAAAAGTGGTGATGGGTATTTTAATTTTATACCTGTTGCTGAACGTGCTGGCGCTTGCTTTTTTTATGGACAAAATTTTGGAAACCGTTTTCCCAAACGAAGACCTGGTTGTTTCCTTTTGCAAAATCATTTTATATTATTTTTTGGCCGATTTGCTTTGGCGTTTCCAACTGCAGGAACTGCCGACTTTGCAAGTGCAGCCTTACTTGCATTTGCGCATCAAAAAAAACACCATTGTGCGGTATTTGTCGTTCGCCTCGCTGCTTTCGTTTTTTAATTTGTGGCCTGTCATACTGTTTTTACCCTTCATTTTTAAGGTGATTTGGGTAGATTTAGGCCACACAACGGCTTTGCTTTTCATCGTTGCCGTCATCGGTTTTACGGTTTTTAACAACTATTTGAGTTTGTTTATCAAGCGGAAATCAAACTTAAATGGCTGGGTTTATGTTGGTTTTGCGCTTTTGCTGGTATTGTTGGGCCTGGCCGATTTTTCCTGGCATTGGTATTCTATCCGCAACGCCTCTTTTGCGTTTTTTAACGGTTTGATACAGCATCCGTATTATGTTTTGCTGCCGGTTGTTTTGGCTGCGCTGATGTATTACATCAATTTCATCTACCTAAAAAATAATTTGTATTTGGAGGAACTCGGAAGCAAAAAAACAGCCTATAAAAGCAGTACCGATATCCCGTTCTTCGGCCGGTTTGGTAAAGTCGGCGATCTGGTTGCCAACGAAATTAAACTGATTTTAAGGAATAAAAGAAGCCGTTCGTCCCTCATCATGACGGGTGCTTTCCTGTTTTACGGCCTGCTTTTTTACACCAACAAACAATACGGCGAAGGGATGCGCTTGTTTTGCGGCTCGTTTATGACCGGCCTTTTCATCATCAATTACGGCCAGTTTATGTTTAGCTGGCAAGCCTCGCATTTTGATGGTATTTTAATTAGCAAAATCAGTTTCCGCGATTTCTTGAGGGCCAAATTTGTGTTGTTTACAGCAGTTTCTACGGTAGCTTTTCTGCTCACGCTGCCTTACGTTTATTTTGGCTGGCACGTCATCTTCGTCCATTTCGTCATGTATTTATGGAACATCGGCGTAAATACCGTCATCGTGCTCTTTTTTGCCAACCGAAATTACCGTCGCATTGATCTTTCCAAAGGCGCTTCGTTCAATTGGGAAGGCGTTGGCGCCACGCAATTGCTGATGAGTTTGCCCATTATGCTGGCGCCGTTTGTAATTTACTGGCCAAGCAAATGGATTGGTTTCCCCAATGTTGGTTTGATTGTTTTGGGAATCACCGGGATCATTTTTGTACTTACCCGAAACTTCTGGATCAAACAATTGGAAGCTGATTTCATTCAGAAAAAATATACCATTGCCGAAGGTTTCAGAAACAAATAATTATGAAGCAGCCTGAATTTTTAGGGTTCGGTTTGAATTTGTAGCATAAAAAATGCCATGCTTCTTTTACCGGGTAAAATTTGGTGCCTGCCTTAAATCAACTTAAAAACCAATGTTTCACATTTTTAGGTGGTAAAAGAAGCATCAACCTGAAAAAAGAGGGACAAAAAAATTTAAACAATTTCTATGATCGAAATTAAAAACTTAACAAAAACTTACGCCGGTGTTACGGTGGTTGATATTCCTGAATTACATATTCAAAAAGGCGAAACGATTGGTTTGGTGGGCAATAACGGCGCGGGCAAAACCACACTTTTCCGCATGATTTTGGATTTGATACGGCCCGAAAGCGGTGGGGTTTTATCCAACGGAAAAAATGTGATGCACGATGAAACCTGGAAAAATTATACCGCTTCGTACCTGGACGAAGGCTTTTTGATTGATTACCTCACGCCCGAAGAATATTTTTATTTCATCGGCAGTTTGCACAACGAAAACAAGGTTTATGTAGATGAAAAGCTGGCCATGCTGACTGATTTTTTTAACGGTGAGATTTTGCAGAAAGGGAAATACATCCGCGATCTTTCAAAAGGGAACCAGTGTAAAGTTGGCGTGGCGGCCTGCCTCCTGCAAAACCCCGAAATTTTAATGCTGGACGAACCTTTTGCCAACATTGACCCAACCACACAGATCCGGTTGAAAAACCTGCTCAAAAATTTAGGTGATAGAAACAGTATACCACGATTGTTTCCAGTCATGATTTAAACCACGTAACCGATGTTTGTCAGCGCATTTTGCTGATGGAAAAAGGCCGGATCATCAAAGATATCCGCACTAATGTAAACACGCTGGCAGAACTGGAAAGCTATTTTGCGGTTTAGTTAGAAATGGAAACAGCACTTCGATATGCGACTGCCGATGACGCGCCCATACTTCGTTTACTGGCAGAAAAAATATGGTGGCCAACGTATCAAGAAATCCTCAGCAAAGAACAAATCCGGTTTATGCTGGACACAATTTATGCGGAAGACAAGCTTCGGCAGCAAATAGCAAACGGCGAACAAACGTTTTTGATTTTATCAGAAAATAGTGTTCCCATTGGTTTTACCGCTTTTTCTGCAGATCAGGAAAACCCGCAATTGATGACGCTGGAAAAAATTTACTGCCTGCCCGAAATGCAGGGAAAAGGCTACGGCAAACTGCTTGTCAGCACAGTTGAAACCAAAGCACGCGAAGCCGGAAAAAGCATTTTACAATTGTACGTCCACCGGCAAAACAAAGCCCGTAATTTTTATGAAAAGCTAAATTTTAAGGTGGTAAAAGAAGTAGACCGGCCGTTGGGCAATTATTTGCTGATTGATTTTGTGATGCAGAAAGCAATAAAAAAATAAATTAAGAAAAATAAAACAGGTTTCCGAACCTACTTCCCGCTGCTAATCAAGGCCAAAGAAAGTGCGGCAATATCTCCGATGTTTTCGGTTAAACCGGCAGGAACAATCCGGCAAGCCTGGTACGAACTTTCATAAGCTTCCCTTTGGATAACTTTCATCATAATTGGCTCCAACAAATGGATGGCCCTGCCATAAATACTTCCCAAAATAATTAATTCCGGGTTTAGGATATCAATAAACAGTGCCAGTGCTTTTCCTAAATATTCCGCACAAATATGATAAACGTTTATGGCGGTTTCATCACCGTTTACGGCGGCATCTGCCACGGATTTTGCGGTTATGTTTTTTAAATCTTCCAGGCTTTCGCAAAAAGAAACTTTTAAACCCATTTGAAGTTTTTCGCGGGCTTTAATTTGTGCAAGCTGGGCAATTCCACCGCCGCTGCAATAACCTTCAAAAGACCCGGCTTTTCCAAACCCTACCGGCCCGATGTCAGACAACCTGATATGCCCAACTTCTCCTGCCAGATCCGAAATTCCGGAGTATAGTTTTCCATCTAAAATTAATCCGGCCCCCATACCCGTCCCAAAAGTTAAAAAAATCAGGCTGTTGTACCCTTGTCCTGCGCCATATTTCCACTCCGCAACTGCACAGGCATTTGCATCATTTTGAAGGAGGACTTTTCTTTTAAACCGCTTTTCTGCCATTTCAACAATGGGGATATTGTCCCAGCCGGGCAGGTTGGGCGGTGATAATATTAATCCTTTTTTACTGCTAAGCGGGCCGCCGCAACTAATCCCAATCCCTTCAATTTGTTCTACTGCAATCTGGTGCTTGTGCAGCAAATCCTCGGCGGTTACGAAAAGCAGTTCGATCATTTCGTAAACTGGCAAATTTGTTGGCAAAACCTGTTTAAAATTAATTTCAATGTTTTTTTCATTGCTGATGCTGCCAATAATAACAGCACATTTTGTACCTCCGATATCAAAACCTAATAGCATAATTTAAATTTTGTGTTAATGTATCAATCTTAACCGATTTAAAACCCAATTTTCAATGCACAAGTTAGTTGTTTTGGCGTTCATTTATCTGATACTGTTTTTATCAGCATAAATTATAGCTGCCAAATTTTATGTGCTAAAAGAAGCATCGTGTATTTTTTCCGGTTTGTTAAACAGGTTTTTCCTGGCCGCTCAAATGTCTTTAGGGCTATCGCCTGCACGCCAGTGGTTTTCTATTTCTTCGAGTGATTTTCCTTTTGTTTCCGGGATGTAGTAATAGCCCCAAAACAAGCCGATTATACAAACTAATGCGTAAGCCCAAAACGTGTAATCAATGCCTAAAGAGTTTACCAGTTTTAAAAATGTAAATGCGATGATTGCGTTAAAACCCCAATGAGAAAGAGAGCCGATGCTCATTCCAACACCTCGTACGTTTAGCGGAAATACCTCGGAAATTAAAAGCCAGCCTAATGGGGCAAGGCTTATAGCGATAAAGATAATATAGCAAACGATGCTTAGTATAGCAAAAACAGGAAGGCTGGAACCTAAAGCTTCTTTAAAATGAAAACAGGCGCCCAATAATGCCAGAGAAGGTATCATGCCACAAAGACCAACGAAATATAATTTTCTTCTGCCAACTTTGTCCAGCAGGAATACCGACAATAAACAAGCCATTACATTGACTGAGCCTATAATGATTGCCGGGACAATTGTTGCCGTATTGCTTACAATGCCAGCAATTTTAAAAATAATAGGCGAATAATAAATAATGGTGTTTACGCCCGAAAACTGCTGGAAGA
>CAXTKQ010000026.1:20067-33781 GCA_964244955.1 uncultured Sphingobacteriaceae bacterium
GAAGAAGAATATGCCAACGGTGATAATTAAAGGCGCACGAAGCCAGGGTTTCAAAATTTCTGTAAAAGAAGCCGTATTTTGAGAAGATAAAGCGATTTCATTCTTCATCTCGGCCAGTGTTTGCCCGATCAAATCTGCATCCTCTAATTTTGTCAATATCTTTTCTCCTTCATCCCATCGGTTTTTACTGATTAGCCATCGCGGTGTTTCGGGCAGAAAAAACATCCCTACTAAAAGTACTGCCGCGGGTACAAACCCTACTAAAAACATCCACCGCCAGGATGCATTATTATTGTCATTAGATAGCAAATAATCAGTAATATAAGATAAGAGTATTCCGATGGTAATCATCAACTGGTTAAGTGTTACCAATGCGCCCCTAACCCGTGCGGGTGATATTTCTGAGATATACATGGGCACTACATAAGATGTAATACCAATTGCAATACCAATAATTATCCGCATGACAATCAACACCGAAATATTTGGTGCGTAAGAACAGCCAATCGCACCGATTATAAAAATGACAGCATTGATGATAATCATTTTTTTACGGCCGATAATATCAGATAATTTCCCGCTGCTGATAGCCCCAATAATTGCGCCTATCAGTACTGTTGTGGTAATCCACTCAATACTGGCATCACTAAGATGCCAGTATTGTTTTAGAAAGGGAAGCGCCCCAGAGATCACCCCTGTATCAAATCCAAATAGTAGCCCGCCTGTAGCTGCAATTGTTGCAATTAACAGGACATTGGGTTTTAATTTCATATTGTGTTTATTTAGTTTAAGCTTGTTTAAATTTTTGTCAATTTATTTTCTATGCTTCTTTTATCACCTGAAAAACAGTAAAGCCAGGTTTGCTTTGTGTAAAGGTAAAATACAAACACCAATTTTATAGTGCTAAAAGAAGCATCAGGATTTTTTATAAATAAAATTTAAACAGGCCCTAAAAACCTGGGTTCTGCTTATATAGCCCTTTACTGTAATTGATTTGGTTAAGTGGTATCGGTAAATATTCATCACGTCCTTTAGTAAATTTCGCTGTTGACAGATAGGGCCTTTTGGTTGATTCGGAGGCGAAATAGCTGTTTAAGTAGGTATCTGCTATGCCCCATCGAACCAAGTCAAAAAACCGGTTGCCTTCCATTGCAAATTCCATGCGCCGCTCAGTTCTTAATGCTTGCCTTGCATATGCTTGTGTCCATGTGCAATTTACACCAGGTTGGTATATGCCTACTTTATAATTGGAAGTAAAAGATCCATCTGTCTGCTTAAGCTTTGATGTACTGTTAGCTGCTCTTTGCCTCACCATATTAATTAGTGGGAGTGCTTCTAAAGGCCTGTTTAATTCGATCAATGCTTCTGCCTTCCACAGCAATACATCTGCATATCGGATCAATTCCCAGTTTTTTGAGCTCGACATGAACGGCGGAATTTTCTGAAAAGAAGGGTCATCTGCGGCAACTACGTCTTTTAAGCTTGAATAAAAACCGTAAATAGCCGGTGCACGCGCCCAGGAATTTTGATAAACAAAATTTGGTTCATATTTAAATGGGTGGCCAGGAATTGCAACCGTATGGTCCAATCGGGGATCAAAGGTCTGGCTTAAAAAATCATTTACTTGGGTTGCATCTTTGCTATTATAACCTGTAAACATAGGCAGGCCATTATTATCCGTTTTAAAAGAATTCACTAAATCCTGACTTGGAATATGCTGCCAGCAACATCCGTAAGCAGGATTCATCGGATAAGAAAGGGAATGCCCCATATCAATCCGGCCAAACTGTGTCCCGTCGTTTTTTGAATATTGGATGGCAAAAACAGATTCCGGGCCATTTTCATTGGCAGTTAAAAAATTCTGCCCAAAATCGTTTGCCAAGGCATATTGACCGGAATTAATCACACTGTCACATAAAGTAACAACTTGGTTTAATTTAGATTGATCAATACCGATAACGTTATACTTATTATCCTGTGTATAACCTTGGTAAAGTAGCGTTTTAGCAAGGTAAGCCAAAGCTGTATATTTGTTCGGGCGTCCTTTATCCGTTTGAGTGGTAGGCAAAGCATTGGCGGCAAACCTGAAATCGTTAGCAATTTTAGTCCAGAGTTGATCGCTGGTGTAGGCTACATTGGAAATAGTATCATAAGAAGTTGTAGGTACATTTTCATCAATATAAGGAACCCTGTTCCACAATATTTTCAACATGAAATAATAGTTGCCACGTAAAAAGCGCATTTCTCCCTGTCTTGCTGTTTTTAGTGGATAATTAGCCTGACTAATATTATCAATTCTCAGCAATGCATTATTGGCCCTGGCTAAATTGTTATAAAGCTGGGCCCACATTTGATCTGTCAAGGAGTTTGTGTTTTGATTGGTAACAAAAGTTTCATAGTCGTTCCACTCACTATTATCACCAACCCCGTCGCCGCCTTTGTAGGCATCACCGCTTCGCATACTGCCCCAGGGCCAGAGGCTATTTGAAGTATGTAAGTTTTCGTTGCCTAAAGAAGAATAAGCCGCGATAACCATTTTTTCAATATTGGTTGGTGTATTTAGCTGATCACTTGCAATAACTCCCTGAGGTTGTTCGTCAAGTGCCTTTTTACAGGAAACTACGGTTGCCAGTAAACATGTTATTAATAATATATACTTTTTCATTTTTTGTAGTATTGAGTTTAAAATGACAGGTCTAAACCAATTGATGTGATGGCAGGTATCGGATAAGCACCATTTGGGTTTTCAGGATCTGTAGCTGTATAAGATTTACTTTTTACATTAAACAGGTTATTTCCTTGCAAATAAACCCTTGCATTTTGAATCTTAATTGCTCTTAGTGCGTTCTTTAAATTATATCCAATTTGCAGGTTTCTTAATTTCAAATACGATCCGTTTTCCAGGTAGTAGGTTGATGTTCTACCTTCATTATTCCTATCAACTAAAGTCAGGGCTGGAATAGTTGAATTTGCATTGGTAGGAGACCAAGCATCTAAAACCCTGGTGCCCCAGTTTGTTCCTGGCCAAATTGAAGAAAAGTCTGTATAGTTCTTATACATGTTATAAACCTGAATTCCTTGTACTCCCTGGAAAAATAAGGCCAAATCAAAATTTTTGTATGTTAAATTAAAGTTTAAGCCGTAAGTGAAATTCGGATTACCGTTACTAATGTATGTTTGATCATTGGCATCTATTTTTCCATCACCGTTTAAGTCTTTATACCTTATCCTTCCCAGTCCTTTTCCGGGTTGTGCAGCAGAATTATTTACTTCCGCCTGGGAAGTAAAAAGGCCCTCTGCGACATATCCATATATAGAATTTATAGAATGGCCTAAAATGGTTTGGGTAGTACCATTACCGGCATAAGCCGTTAAAACATTTGAGGGAAGATAAGTTACCTTGTTTCTGAAAGTAGCAATATTACCGCTAACTGTAAAATTAAAGTCTTTTGCAATTTTACCGTCGTAGGTTAACAACGCTTCAATGCCTTTATTTTGCATTGACCCTCCGTTATAAGTCTGAGCACCTCCTTCGCCGATTACAGCTAAATAACCAGGGGTAATTAATATTCCAGTTGTGTTCTTGACAAAATAATCAACTGAGCCAGTAATTTTCTGGTCAAACAAACCAAAGTCTAATCCAAAATTTGATTCCTTAGTTGATTCCCACTTTAAGGAATTATTTCCCTGCTGGATTTTTACAAATCCAGATGGCAATGTTCCTGAGCCAGATCCGGTAATATCATAGGCTGTTCCACGGTCTGCAGTAAATGTAGGATCGGTACCATAAATAGCCGAATAAAGAGAGTATGTAGCGTAGTTACCGATTGTTTGATTTCCCGTTTGCCCATATCCGTAACGCAATTTCAGGTCAGAAATAAAAGGAAGTTTTTTTATAAATTCTTCCTGACTTAATCTCCACCCTAATGAAGCTGCCGGAAAGGTTCCATATTTGTTGTTTTCACCAAATCTAGATGACCCATCTCTTCTTAATGTTACAGAAGCAATGTACTTGTCATCAAAAGTATAGTTGACTTTTCCAAAAAATGACAGTAAAGAATAGGCACTACCGTTACCGCCATTAAGTATGTTTGAGGAACCGGCATTTAAGTAAGCATAATTTATATTTTCAACTGCATATCCCTGTCTGCTGCCATAAAAGTTTTGATTCAAGTAGTGGATTGATTCCTGGCCTGCTAAAAAATTCAATTTACTTTTACTTAAGCTTAGGTCATAAGTCAAAGTGTTTTGCCAGATTAAATTACCATCAAAATTTTGAGAATTTGCTGTTAGGTTCGAAGGGTCTGATAGAAATCCTGATACGTATGATTTTCTTAATGTCCTTTCGTACAAACCGTCATAATCAATTCCAAAAGTTGTTTTAAGATGTAAGCCGGGCACTACATTAAGATTTGCAAAAGCATTAGCTGTTATCCTTCCAAAATAACTTTGGTTTTGTTTGTTGTCTTCAATCAGGCGGACAGGATTTTGTCTGTCGGTCATACCTGCTGCAGGCCCGCCCCAACCGCCTGATGTAGTATACACCGGGACAATGGGATTCTGTACCAATGCCCCAAACAGTACGTCTCCCACCGGTATCAGTTTATCGTTGATATATGTAGTATTGAAGTTTTCCCCTACTTTTAATATGCCCTTAAAAAAACTGTAATCAGTATTAAGCCTTATGGTTGCTTTATTAGTATGAGTTTCTTTGACAATTCCTTTATTGTCGTAATAACCTACAGAGAAAAAGCTATTACCCCTTTCTCCGCCATTACTAAAAGCAACATTATAGTTTTGTACTAATGATGTTTCGCCTATTTCATCAAACCAGTTTGTGTTGGCCGGTTTCATTGTTTGGGCAGCATCAATATAATTTGGAAGTATAACGCTGTTAAGAACAGGGTTAGTGAAACTTTTATTCCAGTCAAACTTGTATATCTGATTGTTATTAGGATCTGTACCGTCATTAACGGAAGCACGCCAATAAGCTTCACCTTTTTGCTGGGTGTTCAACATTGATAACTTTGAATTATAATATTGCAATGATGATGAAGCATTAACATCTATACGGCTTACACCCTTTCTTCCTTTTTTAGTTGTAACTATAATTACCCCGTTTGCAGCTCTTGAACCGTATATCGTAGCAGATGATGCATCTTTTAATACTTGTAACGATTCAATGTCCGCCTGATTGATCTCCTCAAGGCCTCTGGTTGTTGGTACGCCGTCAATTACATATAAAGGGTCATTATTATTAAGTGTGCCAATACCCCGAATCCTGACTGTGGCTCCACCTTCCGGTGATCCGTTAGTAGTGATATACACACCCGGCACCCGCCCCTGAAGTGCTTTAGTTGCATTACCTTGGGGTATATCCTTAATGTCAGCCATTTTGACAACTGAAACTGCACCGGTAAGATCTGCTTTTCTCTGAGATTGATAGCCAGTAACAACAACTTCATTTAAATTATTCGTGTTATATTCTAAGGCTATAGATATTGGCCCAGTCGCATTTTTAACAGTGTAGGTAAAGGTTTGCATACCTACATAAGAAAAAATGATTTGTGTATTTAAACCGGCCGCTATACTGAATTTCCCATCTTTATCAGTAGTAGCTGTTCCCTGGTCAGACTTAACAGTAACACCTGATAAAGGTGTACCTAAATCTTTATTGGTGACCGTACCGGTCACGGTTTTTTGTTGAGCATAGAGCATCAAACAAAAAAGCATTAAGATAGATGTTAAAATTGTTTTCATAAAAAATATAGGTTATCGTTTGGTTTAAAAATCGGGTTACAAAACTTAGGGAGGACTTTTGTTTAATCGTTTAAAGTAAAAATATATATTGTTTAACATAATAGTATAAATAAGCATAAATATCACTTTAAACGTTTAAAGTGATATGGAAAAAAATTATTCTTTACACGATTTACCGATTACAAATTCAGTTTCTAAAAAAGTCTGGTTGATAATTTTATTATGATTAATCAAATCAATCAAAGTATTTACCGCCAATCGCCCCATTTTTTCAAAAGGTTGCCTGGCATGTGTGATAGGGCAATGAAATAGTTCAAAGGCTTCGGCCTCGTCAAAACTAAAAACCGAGAGATGTTCAGGTACTTTCAGTTTTAGTGCGTTGATATGCTTTAACCCATAAATTGCCAAACGATCTGTTGCAAAAAATACTGCATCACAATCATTTTCTTTAGAAGTGATTTGATTAATAGCTTTTTGCATTTCTGATTTATAGTTGATAGCCTTTATCCGCGGCATCCAACTTTCTGAAAATGCTAAACCATGTTCTTTTAGGGCTGTTAAATAACCCCTGTTGCGTTCTAATAAATTAAAAAGGGTTGTTTGGTAATTGATAAAGGCGATACGTTTATGACCAGTCTTAATTAAATATTTTGTCGAATCATAAGCTGCTTTAAAGTTATCAAGCGCAACACTGTTACACAGTATGTTAGAAAAAGTTCTGTCGATTAAAACAAATGGAATTTCTGATTTTTGAAGATTAAGGATTGAATTTTCTGATTTTTCTACCGGTGCAAGGATTAATCCATCAACCTGCCTGTTAACCAATACATTAATCAACTCATTAAACTTTTCGCTATTTTCATTAGAACTGCCAAGAATTACAGTAAAATTTTTCTTTTTAGCTTCGGCTTCAATAGCCCTGGTTATCCCTGAACTGTATTTATAATTAATATCTGCAACAATTAACCCGATAGTGTGGGTTTTTTGGGTTTTAAGGCTTTTGGCAATTTGATTTGGACGGTAATTAAGTTCTTTTGCTGCTATTTTTATTTTTTCTGCAATTTCTTTTCCAACTTGCTTTTCTTCCGCTTTTCCATTTAGAACATAAGAAACCAAAGCCGTTGAAACACCTACATATTGGGCTATATCTTTAAGTATTACTTTTTTCAACTTTCGATTGGTTTAATAGCAGAAGTAAGGGATAGCAAAAATATTACTTTAATCGATTAAAGCAAATTTTTTAAAATTTTGATTAATCTATTCAAGGCTTGTTTAAATTTCTATCATAAAAATTTATAATGCTTCTTTTATGCCTATAAATTTTGTGCTTAAATGTTATATCGGTGCAAAAGCACTAAGCGCGGGAAGCAGGAAAAGTTGTTTTGCAATTATACATCCACCGAGAAAACAAAGCCAAAAACTTTTATGAAAAGACGGATTTTAAGGTGGTAAAAGAAGTAGGTCGGCCTTTGGGTAAATATTTGCTGACGGATTTTGTGATGCGAAAGGAAGTGTAAGGTTTGTGTTACTGATTGACTAAGGTTCGTTTAATCACTACTTTTTCAATTTTTTCAGGATAAAAGCCATTTAACCAGGTATAATAATTAACCCTTAATCTGGTAACTTCTGCAAGCCTTTCTGTGCTGCTTTTTGCCTGCCAGAATTGAACATACAGATAGTCTTCATCTTCCATTTTTACATGGTTAACTACCATTGCCATTTTTCTTCTCATATAATAAATGTACTAAAAATAAAATGTACCTTGGATTGTTTGAATTAAAGCTAATATTACTCCTCCAACTTCGGAATCCGTTTCGGCGTATCCTTTCCATCCACAATACTTCTCGAACTTAACGCAATGGCCCGAATGGTTGCCGTAATGTTATTTACATCCAACGAACTGAATTCGTCTTTTACGCTGTGGTACAATTTGTCCGAATCAATTTGATCGGTGGAAATGGTGTGCGCCGGAACGCCAACTTTAGCCAGCGAAGCATTATCACTGCGGTAAAATAAGTTTTGCTGCGGATATGGGTCAGGATAGAATTTAAAGCTGGTGCCTTCCAGGTTTTTCTGCAAAATCGAGCCGAAATCAGAACGCTCAAAACCGGTGATAAAAGCTGTGTTTTCTCCAAATTTTGAAACTTTGCCAATCATTTCGATATTAAACATGGCTACTGTTTTTACCGGGTCAATTTGGGTGGCAAAATAAGCTGAACCATATTCTCCTATTTCCTCTGCTGTAAAGGCCACAAAAATTAAAGTACGGGCATTGTTGTTCAGCTTTTTGTAGTATTTGGCCAGTTCAATTACGGCTGTTGTTCCGCTGGCGTCGTCATCTGCACCGTTGGCAATCGAATCGCCTGCAACCGCTTTGATAATCCCTAAATGATCGTAATGGCCGGAAAAAACCACGTATTCTTCTTTTTTTGTTTTTCCGGGAATCATTCCGGCAATGTTGAACAAAGGCAGTTTTTCTACTTTGCCGGTATATTTTACGGCATAAGCTTTTACATCGGTAAAATCGCCCAGAACAAAAACCAATTGCTTGTTGGTGTTTGGTTCTTTGCTGATGTTGCCGCTGTTGTTGCGTGCTGCTATGCGTTTAAACAAAGCTTCAAACTGCGGGTCAACCAGTACCAGTGTTTTTTTATTGCTGTTGATGATTCTGGAATATTCTGTCCTGAAATTCTTTTCAGCGCTGATTTTTACAACTTCTACATCTGCATCATTGCTCCAACTAAACGAAGCAGAGTTACTTTGCACGGTTACGTTTTCTTTTGGCACAATTGTATTACCGATGGAAGCCGAAACTTCTACCGGCGTGCTTTTGTACATGAAAAAGTTTTGGCGGTAATCTTTATTGCCTGTAAGCGGCAGCAAACCAATGTTTTTGTATTCGTTTTCGATAAAACGCGCTGCTTTTTCGATGCCGGGCGTAAAGGTTGCGCGGCCTTGCATATCATCTGCCGAAAGCGTTTTGATCACGCGTTCCACATCAGTTTTAACAATCAATTGATCAGGTTTTTGGGCGAAAACCTGGCAATTTATTCCGATTAATAGCAGCAGCAGTTTAAATTTCATAAATTAGTAAGAATAATAGCAAAGATGATGAAAGGTGAAAGCGGATGTTGTATCAAAAGCAATGCTTCTTTTATCGGGTTGAATTTAGTATGGATTATCTTGATTTAAAAAAGGTTTCAGACAAGCAATTTAATACTTTCCATAACCAACATGAGCCATTCTTTCGCCCATTTCTGCATAAGCTTCGTTGTGTGCAGGTGCCCAAGTGCCAAGGCCATCTACATAACGGTTATACATGCAAAAAGCAGCAGCTATTAACACCGTATCGTGTATTTCTGTATCCGTTGCGCCTTGTTGGCGTGCAGCAGCTACATCATCTTCGGTAACATTCTTGCCGTTTTGCTGTACCTGATGGGCAATATGCAATAAAGCCCTTAATTTGTCGGAAACTTCTGTTTCTAATAAACCTGCTTTAATATCATCAATCAAACCAAGTCCGCTTTTTAAATGTGCAGCCGCTGCCGCCGCATGGGAAGTATGGCAGAAATGGCATTTGTTCCAGTAAGATACCGATGCGGCAATGATCTCTCTTTCGCCGCTGGTTAGGGTTGATGGCCCTCTCAATAAAGTTTCTGCAAGTAAAAGAAGTGGTTCGGCAGTTTGCGGACGATAATTTAACAAGCCTACAATTCCGGGAAGTTCTTCGTTTAGTAATTTAATATGTGCCATTTTGTTGTTTTTTAAAGATTTTGTAATTGTTCCTGATCTCTGTTTACTTTAAAAGGTGCAGTTAGATAGCCTTCGCGTGCGCGCTGTTCGCCCATTTTATCATACAGTTCATCATTATCTGGCTGCCAAGTGGCCAAACCATCAACATAACGGTTAAACATGCAAAAAGCAGCGGCAATTAGCACCGTATCATGGATTTCTATATCCGTTGCCCCTTCGTTCTGCGCAAATGCTACATCTTCCGGCATAACATTTTTTCCGCCGCTTTGTACTTTTGCTGCTATTTTTAATAATGCTTTAAGTTTGCTGCTTATCGGTGCAGTTTCCGGATCGGCCAGTACCTGTTTTACAATTTCGGCATTATTGCCCAACTGATGTTTTGCAATTGCGCCATGGATACTGCAACAATATTTACAGGTGTTTAAACCGGAAACATATGTTGCAATCAATTCGCGCTCGCCTGCACTTAATGTTGAGTGCGGTTTGTGCAACAGGGTTTGCACAAGGGCATTTAACGGAGCAGCCGTTTCAGGGCGAAACATAAACAGGCTCCTGATGCCCGGAAATTCTTCAGGTAAATCAATGTGAGGCATAGTAAGGTATTTTAGGGGGATTGGTTTAAACAGGATTAAAATTATAAATAAATCCAACTATCGCTACAAACCATGAATAATAAAAATACAATTTTTTGAATCCTATCTTGTAAAACTTATATCCCCACTTTTATATACAGTAATTAAACCAAAAAAACCTTTATAAAAGAAGCATCACGTTTTCAGATCTTCCCGCATCAGTTTGCGTTCGGCGCGTTTGGAAATGTTGTTTTTGGTGAGGTTGATATTGGTGTTGATGCGGTAATCCTGCACGGCATCGGTAACGGTCATGTCCTGCTCCATGTCTTTCTCCGCAAAATGGATATTGGCTTCTTCAGTTTTGCCCAAAGCTATATCGTATGGGCCTTTCGGCGACATCAGCTTCACCAAAACCGGCAAACACTCAAACAAAATAAACAGGTAACTGATGAACGATTGGGCCAGATAAGTGTCCAGTTCGCGCGTGCCGTTGGGGTTGTACGAAAGCTGGCCCAATGCCCAATTGCGGTCGGCAAAACCGGCCACGTTGCTCAGGCTGTCCAACTGCCGGTCGTTAAACAGTTTGGTATCGGTTACGCCTTCCACATCTTTTCGGGTGGCAATGTACTGTTCCAGTTTGGCCTGGTCTTGGCGCACGGTATTCAAGCGGGATTCTTTCTCCTTCAAAACCTCGTCTTTTTGTTTGGCATAAGTGCCGTAACCGGTTTTGCCCGAAGTCTGGTTGGTTTTATCGCCAAAAATTTCCTGGTTCAACTGGTAGCGCGAACGGTTGATGTCTTTTTCCAGCGAATCCCTTTCGGCTTTAATGTCGGCCGCTTTTGCCAAATCCATGCCGTACTTTTTATTAAAAGTAATGTTCATGGTGTCAATTTTATACCGCTGGCCTTTGAGATAAGCGTTTTTCAGTTTCGAGCGGATCTCCTTATCAAAAATCTTTAACTCCAGCGGACGGGAAATTACAATCCCGATCATGATGGCCAGCAAAATACGCGGCGTGGCCTGCAAAATCTGTTGGTTGGTAGAACCCCTTTTGTTAATGCTGCCCACAATGTAGCGGTCCATATTAAAGATGGCCGCACCCCAAATCAACCCAAACAAAATGGCAAAAAACGGTGCGCCGGGGTTTCCGCTGAACACAAAATACATGGCATAACCGCCAGACAAGGCAGCAAACAAAGCGGTAAAAAATATAGTTGCGCCGATGCCTACATATTTGTTCATTTCGATTGGATACTTTTTTAAAGTATCCAAGTGCACGCCAGAGCAGAACCAGAAAAATCGGTTTACTTGTTTCATAATCTCAAAAGTAATAACAAAAATGTTCTACTCGGCTCATATTTAAAGCGATGCCTTTGTTTGCACCAATTTTTACCTTATAAAAACAGTATATAAACCAAGGACTAGTTTCTTTAAGAATAAATTATCGGCTTATTGTTACACGCTGATTTTAATCAATTAAACACTTAACTTTGAGGTATAATATTTACAAAAATGAAAGAAATAACCGTACAGGAATTAAAAGAAAAAATGGACGCCGGAGAAGATTTCCAACTGATTGATGTGCGCGAAGATTTTGAATACGAAATGTCTAATCTGGGCGGAGAACTGATCCCATTGAGCGGCATTATGATCGAATCCGGCAAAATTGATAAAAAGAAACCTGTAATTGTACAATGCCGAAGCGGCAAACGAAGCGCAGCCGCCATTATGCAATTAGAGCAGCAGGGTTTTACCAATTTGTACAACTTAAAAGGCGGGATGCTGGCCTGGGCCGAAGAGATTGACCCCGAAATGCAGGTTTACTAAAATGGCCGCCAAACTTTTTTTAAATATCCTGTATAACGTAGCCATTATATTGTGCGTTATATTGATTTATTGGAGCGTAAAACATATGCGTTATGACTGAACGGCGGCCGGCGTTTTTATCATCGCCATTACCATTTATTTAAAAATACGGCTGGCAAAAGAAGTACGCGCACTTCAAAAGAAATAAGTTTCTTAACCTAAATACATGCTATTAATTATCCTCGGTGTCATCCTGCTTATTGTGGGCGGCGTTTTTAAACGCACACCTTCTATTAACCCGGCCTATAGCCCGGTTATTTCTATTGTTGGTATTGCCATGCTTCTTTTAGGGCTAAGTTTTTCGGTTTTTAAAGTGATTGATCCCGGAAAAGTTGGCGTTAAAACTTTGTTTGGCAAGGTTGACAACGATGTGCTGCCAAGTGGTTTGCATTTGATCAACCCTTTGGCTGATGTAACCACGTTTGATGTGAAAACCCAAAACTACACCATGAGCGGCGTTACCAACGAAGGGCAGAAAGAAGGCGATGACGCCATCCGTATTTTATCGGCTGATGGTTTGGAAGTAACCATTGATTTGTCGGTACTTTTTCGCTTAAAGGCAGACCAAGCGCCTTTTGTGCTGCAAAATATCGGGGCCGATTACGTTGATAAAATTGTCCGCCCGGTTTCGCGCACGGCCATTCGTGATAATGCGGTTTATTATGAAGCCGTTGCTTTGTATTCCACCAAAAGGCAGGAATTTCAGGATAAAATCTATAAAACCATTGGCGAAAGCTTTGCCAAAAGAGGCATCGAACTGCAACAACTTTTGGTACGGAACATCACTTTGCCGCAATCCGTGCGGGCAACGATTGAATCAAAAATCAATGCCGAGCAGGACGCGCAAAAAATGCAGTTTGTTTTGCAGAAAGAACGCCAGGAAGCCGAGCAGAAACGCATCCAGGCACAAGGGATTGCCGATTATCAGCGCATTATTTCTACCAATTTGAGCGATAAACAGTTGCAGTACGAATCTATTTTGGCGCAAAAAGCGGTTGCGTTATCGCCAAATACCAAAGTGATCATTATGGGCAACAGCAAAGGTTCTCCGGTGATGCTGACCGACAAATAAGGAGGCCAATGCTTCTTTTACCGCCTAAAAATCAGTAAAGAAAAAACCTCGCCTAAAAATAGTGCATAAAAACAGTATGCCTAATCTGTTTTTTTAACAATACTGTTCACCGCTTCGTCCAGTTGTTCGGCGCTGCTGGTTAGCATCTCGCAAATATTGCTTAAGTTTTGGTCAATTTCCATCTTGCTTAAAATATTCACCAAACCAATAATGTTGGCCACCGGCCGCCGGATGATGTGCGATTGTTCCCAGCCAATCTGTTCTAAAATGCTCTTTTTCGCTTCGATTTCCGTTTTTGCAACTTCCAATTGCTGGTTGGCTTTTTCGTATTCTGTAATATCGTAGCCCATACAAAAAACGCCGTCGGGCTGGTTTTGGGCATCAAAAATAGCGCGGTATTCCCACTGGGTAATAATGTAGCCGCCTTTGCCATCGTGCTTTCTGATGGTGGCCGGGAAAGATTTGCCCGGGTTTTGAAAACATTTTGCCGCCACTTCTGCGCAAACTTTTGTATCGTCCGGGTGCATGGTGATGTGGTACGGCTGGCCAATCATATTTTTGGCGATGTAACCAAAAGCATCGGCATAATGCGTGTTTACGTAGCTGTAATTGCTGTCCATCCCGGCAATAATAACATAGTAAAAGTTGGAGTTTTCCAACAGGTTGATGGTTTCGGTAAAGTAGTTCCTAC
>CAXTKQ010000027.1:0-4444 GCA_964244955.1 uncultured Sphingobacteriaceae bacterium
TCCATGAACCATCAACTATTATCTATCAACTTGTTTTAAAGCACATTCAACAATTGTTCCTTTATCTTTTCCAGTTCTTCTTTCATGCCCACAACCAATTTTTGGATGATCGCATTGTTGGCTTTAGAACCCAACGTATTTACCTCGCGGCCAATTTCCTGCGCAATAAAACCTAACTTTTTACCGTTTGCGTCGGCACTTTTCAACGTTTCCAGGAAGTAATCGCAATGCGTTTTCAGCCTGATTTTTTCTTCCGTAATATCCAGCTTATCAATATAATAAATCAGTTCCTGCTCAAAACGGTTTTGATCAATGTTTTCCCGGCCAATGGCTTCGGCCAAAAAATTATTCAAACGTTCTTTGATGGTAACAATCCTCGCAGGCTCCTCAATTTCTACTTTTGATAAGTTTTCAAGAATGTTGTTGACGCGCAGTTTCAAATCGTTTTCCAGCATGTTGCCTTCGTCCAGCCTAAATTGCTGAAAAGATTCCACCGCTTTGTTAAAAACCTGTTTTACAGTTTTCCACTCGTCTTCCGAAGCTTTTTCTTCGGTATATTTCACTACATCGGGCAAACCCAAAGCCAATTGCAACAGGTTGGATGTTGGCTCGTTCACCTGGCTGCTTACTTCTTTTAGCTGCTGTAAATATTGCCGGAGCAAAGCCACATCAATACTGGCGGCAGCCGTTTTAGCTTCGTTTTGTTCGGCTGTAAAAATTAAATTTACTTTTCCGCGGTCAATCAACCGGCTGCATTCATTACGCAGTTCAAATTCTTTTTCGGCAAAAACACGCGGCAATTTAATAGACAGTTCGAGGAATTTGCTGTTGAGCGATTTAAGTTCGACTGTGTATTTTACGTTTCCCAAATCCTGGCTGCTGATGCCAAAACCGGTCATGGATTTAATCATCTGCAAAGATAAAAATTTATCAGTATGGCTAAAGTTTTAAGCCGCTTGCACTTGTAAAGTTGCCGATACTGTTTTTATCGCCTAAAAATTGGTGTTAACATACTTTAACAGCTATGCGTTTGCTTTTTCGTATTTTTGCCGGGATGTTTAAATGGATTTCTTCTGCGCTAAAGTTTTTGCTGATTTTGGGTTGCATTGGCCATAGTGCTGCTGTTTTTGCCCAGCAGGAGTTTGTGCTGAAAGGTGTTTTGTTCCAAAAGCAAAACGCACAACGCGTTTCTGACGCATTGATATTTAACTTAAAAAAGAAGATAACAGTTGCCAGTAACGATTTGGGCGCGTTCAACATCAAAGCAAGTGTTGGCGATACATTGAAAGTTTTCAAAAAAGATTTTACCGAATATATTTTTACGGTTGCCGGTGAAAAAGACGTAATGCTGCAACTTTCGCCCGTCATTCAATTAAGCGAAGTGCGTGTTGTTGGCAAAACCAAAAAGCAGGAACTGGAAGAAGCGTTGCGGCAATACCGCGGCCAGGGAAGTATTTACAACGGCAAGCCGCCTGCACTTTCCATGGTTACAAATCCGCTAACAGGTTTGTACGAACTTTTTGGAAAAACACCGCGCCAGGCCAAGCATTTCCAGGAGTTTGCCAAGAATGAAATTGAGCAAACCAATGTGGATAAACGATTTAACAAGAACCTAATCCAGCAGGTTACGGATTTAAAGGAAGCGCAAATCCAACCGTTTATGGATTCGTACAGGCCAAGTTTCGATCAGCTTTCTGTCTGGAACGATTATGATCTGATCAATTACGTCAAAAAATCGGCACAAGGTTTTAAAGAAGGAAAAGGTTTGCCGCCACTAAAAAAGTTGTATTAAAAGAAGTATCGTTGTCATTCCGATTTTTTGTCATCTCGACGATAAGAGGGGTCTTCTTCAAAGCGAAAAGAATTCCAATGCTTCTTTTATCGCCTAAAATTTATTGTTCTTGTTGAAAGAAGATTTCTCCCTTCGGTCGAAATGACAGCAGAAATAACAACATGGGTAATCACGAAGGGAAACTCAAATCCCTAAAGCTTCACAAGCTTTTTCGGCGGCCAGTTTTTCGGCAGTTTTTTTGTTGAATTCTTTGCCGTTGCCTACTACTTCGCCATCAATACAAGCCTGCACGGTAAACAGTTTGGTGCTTTCGCCTTGCTGGTTGGTAATCAGCTCAAAACTAATGTCTTTACTGTGGCGTTGGCACCATTCAATCAGTTTGCTTTTAAAATTGGTTTCTGTATTTTCCAACTTATGGATATCAATGTGCGATTTGATAATCCGGTTTTCCAAAAAATTTTTGGTGAAATTGTAACCTTTGTCCAGATAAACGGCACCGATTAAAGCTTCAAAAGCATCGCCCAGCAAAGAACTTTGCCGACTGGTGTTGATCACGCGGCTGTCAAACTCAACCAATTGCTCAAAACCCAATTTTCGGCCTAACTGGTTCAGGTTGATGCGGCTTACGATTTTAGAACGCAGTTCCGTCAAAAACCCTTCATCTTCATAAGGGTACATTTTGAAAAGAATTTCGGCTACGACCGAACCAAGCACGGCATCGCCCAAAAACTCCAACCTTTCGTTGCTGTTTTTAACGCCCTTTTTTACAACCTGCGCTACTGATTTGTGCCGAAAAGCCAAACGGTAAAGCATCAGATTGCCGGGCACAAAGCCAAGCAGGTTTTTTAACAGCTTAACGTATTTTCTGTCGGGAGATAGGTAAAGCTTGTAAAACCTTAAAATCCGCATCAAATACTATTCTTCGTATTTTTTGAAAATTACAGAAGCATTGTGCCCGCCAAAACCGAAAGTATTGCTTAATGCAGTGCGCACTGTCCGTTTTTGAGGTTTGTTAAAAGTGAAGTTTAACTGAGGGTCAAACTCCGGGTCGTCTGTAAAATGATTGATGGTAGGCGGAACGATGTCGTTTTTAATAGCCAAAACAGAAGCGATAGCTTCAATAGCGCCTGCTGCACCGAGCAAATGGCCGGTCATAGATTTGGTGGAACTGATGTTTAATTTGTAAGCATCATCCCCAAATAAACTTACGATAGCTTTGGTTTCGCTGATATCGCCAAGCGGCGTAGAAGTCCCGTGGACATTGATATAATCAATATCGCTGGTGGTTAAACCGGCATCCCGCAGTGCATTGCCCATTACCAAACGTGCGCCCAAACCTTCCGGGTGCGGTGCGGTAATGTGGTTTGCATCGGCGCTCATGCCGCCGCCAACCATTTCGGCATAAATTTTGGCCCCGCGTGCTTTTGCATGTTCCAAACTTTCCAGGATGATTGCCCCTGAACCTTCGCCGGCAACAAAACCATCACGGTCTTTATCAAAAGGGCGGGAAGCTGTTTTCGGGTCGTCATTGCGGGTTGATAAAGCGTGCATGGCATTAAACCCGCCCATACCGGCTTCATTAATAATCGCTTCTGATCCACCGGAAATAATTACATCGGCCACACCCAAACGAAGATAATTGAAAGAATCAATTAAAGCATTGGTGCCCGAAGCACAGGCAGAAACAGTAGAAAAGTTGGGGCCGCGCAAACCATATTTAATAGAAATGTGGCCTGGCGCAATGTCCAAGATCATTTTTGGGATAAAGTAAGGGTTGTAACGCGGCGTACCATCACCTTTTGCAAAGTTGGACACTTCATCCAAAAAGGTTTTTAAACCACCAATTCCCGCTCCCCAAATTACACCGATACGGTTGGTATCAAGGTTTGGAAAATCCAAATTTGCATCACGTACGGCTTCATCAACCGCAACCATGGCATAATGCACAAAAGGGTCCATTTTGCGTGCTTCTTTGCGGCCAAAAATTTCTTCGGCAGCAAAGTTTTTTATTTCGCAGGCAAACTTTGTCTTAAATTTTGTGGTGTCGAAACTTTTGATGAAGTCAGCCCCACTTACTCCATTGATCAGCGCGCCCCAATAATCCAGGACGTTGTTACCAATTGGAGTAAGTGCGCCCAAACCGGTTACAACTACTCTTTTTAGCTCCATTTATTTAGCAAAAAGCGCTATTATTTAACGTTTTTTTCCAGATAAGCGATGGCCTGGCCAACGGTGCCGATAGTTTCTGCCTGGTCATCAGGGATAGCTACATTAAATTCTTTTTCAAATTCCATGATCAGTTCTACAGTATCTAAAGAATCTGCACCTAAATCATTCGTGAAACTTGCTTCTGGTGTAACTTCGTTCTCGTCAACACCTAATTTTTCTACGATAATTGCTTTTACTCTGGAAGCGATATCAGACATAGTCTTTTAATTTTTTGGGTTAAATAAATCTGTGCAAAGAAAAATAAATTAAATCAAATATCAAACCGCAATAAAATTTTGATCGGCTTAAATCTTTTGCCGTATAAATACTGTTTTTACAACTATATTTTTGTGGCGGTAAATGTGGATAACTGTATAATAACTTCAAGTTTATTTAAGTTTGATTTGTAGTTTAGATAACCCTAAGCATCACCTGGTTTTGAGT
>CAXTKQ010000027.1:4454-33755 GCA_964244955.1 uncultured Sphingobacteriaceae bacterium
ATATTGATTGCCCTGCGGTCGCCACTGCGCGATTACCGCCTTTGTTACCATATCAACAAAGAGTTGCACACCGATTTTAGGAAAACGGCCGATTACTGCCTGCCTTTGTTTGGCGGTGCCGAGCCGATGCAGTTTTCGCAGTATGTGTACAACATCGAAGCTTCTGAAACCGAATTTTATATCATTGCCAACCACGGCCCAACTGGATGCTTGATCCCCGAAATGGGCAGCACCAGTTATTTTTTGCTGATTAAAAACCATTTTGACGACGAAGACCTGGAAAATGTGTTGCTGAGGTTGAAAAAGATAGCATTCATCGAGTCGGTAAAGCAAGTTGACCCTAAAAACATTAAATCTCATGAAAACCTGTTGTTTTAAACATTTCGCTTAGTGTTTAAATTACACTAATTTTACCGAAGTAAAAGAAGCATCACCATTCATCTAATCAAAATTTATCTTTATAAATGAAAATTTCGCACAAAAGAACTAAAATAGTTGCCACGCTCGGGCCGGCTTCTGCACAAAAAGAAATGCTGTTGTCGTTAATCCGGGCTGGTGTCAACGTTTGCAGGTTAAATTTTTCTCACGGGAAACAAGCCGACCATCAAATTGCCATTGACAACATCCGTGAAATCAACGATCAGTATAAATTGAACGTTGGTATTTTGGCGGATTTGCAAGGCCCAAAAATCAGGATCGGTTTGGTTAAGGAAGGCGGTGTGCAGCTTATCAATGGAACTACAATCAACATCACAACGCACGAATGTATTGGCGACGAAAAACAGATTTACATTACTTACGATAGTTTTCCGAAAGATGTGGTTGCCGGCGAAATGATCTTATTGGACGACGGCAAGCTGCAAATGCGTGTTAAAGAAACCAATAACAAGGATACCGTGGTTTGCGAAGTGGTACATGGCGGTATTTTAACTTCGCGCAAAGGCGTTAACCTGCCAAATACCAAAGTTTCTATTCCAAGTTTAACAGAAGAAGATTTAGACAACCTGGAATTTGCCTTGAAAAATGATGTCGAGTGGATTGGTTTGTCTTTCGTTCGTACAGAGGTTGATATTGTTGATTTGAAACGCATCATCAGCCGGAGCGGAAAAGCGGCACGCGTAATTGCCAAAATTGAAAAACCGGAAGCGATTGAACATATTGATGCGATTATTGAAGCAACAGACGGCGTAATGGTTGCCCGCGGTGATTTGGGTGTGGAAATGCCGATGGAGCAGGTTCCGTTGCTGCAAAAAATGATTGCCCGAAAATGCCGTGCTGCTTCAAAGCCGGTGATTGTAGCCACTCAAATGCTGGAAAGCATGATCACGACGCCAAGGCCAACACGCGCCGAAGTGAACGACGTGGCCAATTCTGTTTTGGATGGTGCCGATGCGGTGATGTTGAGCGGGGAAACCTCGGTAGGCGAATTTCCGGTGATCGTGATCGAAACCATGCAGAAAATTATTAAAAACGTAGAAGAATTTGGCTATCCTTTTAATACGCCAAAACCGGTCAACGAAAAATCAGCAACCATTTTGTCTGATGCGGTTTGCAGTTCGGCGGTTTATTTGGCAGAACAAACCAACGCGATCGGCATTGTTACGATGACTTCATCCGGTTATACGGCCTTCGAAATTTCCAGCCACCGGCCAAAAGCCAATACTTTTATTTTTACCCGAAACCGCCATTTATTGCGCACGTTAAGTTTGCTTTGGGGCGTTCGGGGCTTTTATTATGATAAGTTTGATGTAAACTCTACCGATGGCAGCATCCAGGAGATCAACGATATTTTAAAAAGCCAGAATTTGGTGGAAGAAGGCGATGTGGTGATCAATACGGCAGCTATCCCGATGGAGAAAAAAGGCAGGACGAACATGATCAAGGTGAGCATGATTTGATTTTACGGTACATTTTTTTATGTTGAAAAGAAGCTGGTTTTGTTAAGCCGGCTTCTTTTTTTTGGCTTTTTGTTTTCGATTTTAAAAGTAGGCTTAATTTTGTCCGGCCTGTTTTTCATGCTTCTTTTATGCCACAAAAATTTGGCATCTTGTAATTTTGGCTAAAGCCAATCCTTGCTCGACCTTTATCCACGGCTTGAAGGTCGTGGCAATTGATAAGCAATAACCGGAGTATACTGTAAAGCTTTATTGTCAGAAGTGTAAAAAATCTGCAAAACAAAGCAGTTGTTAAATTGCCACGGCTTTTAGGCCGTGGGATAGGTAAAAGTTAGGTTTGGCTTTAGCCAAAATACCTCAGAATGAAATTTAAAAGGCTCTTAAATAATTGTTCCTTCAATTAGATGCTTCTTTTAGCACCTAAAAATTAGTGAAAGGTTTAGGATCGGCACCAATTTTCAGGTGCTAAAAGAAGCATTCAGTTTTTTTGGATATAATTTCAAACAGCTTTTATCCTCCTGGCCGATGCTTCTTTTATCGCCTTAAAATTGGTAAAGGGTTTAAGTGCCGATACCAATTTTTATATGCTAAAAGAAGCATTCCGGTTTTCAAAAAGCCAAATTAAACAACCGCTAAAAACAAAAAAGCTGCCTCTTTTGGAGGCAGCTTTTTCAAAACTTTATCAATCAGCTTATTTTACAATTGAATCTTTTTAGGTGATTTTTGTGCCTTCACTCGAAAATGTGGTTTGTTGGCCGGGTTAATTTCTGCCGCGCCAATCATGCCCATCGCACACCGGAAACCAACTTCGGCGTTCGTATCTTCTTCATCCATAAAACGGCGTGTGGCGGGGTTAAGCCAATAAGCGCGGTCGTTCCATGAACCACCTTTGTAAACTTTAGAATGGTCGTTTACCAAAGTGGTGTTTCCATATAAAGTAGAGTTGACCGAATCTTTATAACCGCGCACATCGGGCGTAAACGCTTTTCCCGAAGCATTTGCAGCAATAACCGCACTTTGGTTGGGGTTTGCATTGGCCGCATTGGTTTCGGCAGCCGTGGCAGTTTGTCCGTTCAGCTCGCTCCATTTTTGTTTTTTAGATGTTTTGGCCAAATCTTTAATTGGCTTGCCGTACTTATCTTTTGCCAATAAGCCTCTATCTGTGTTGGCCAATCTTTTGTTGGTATAAATATTACCGCGGAAAGGGTTAAAATCTTCAAAATCTTCGTATGATAACTGGCGGTAAGTATCAGCAGTCCATTCGTTTACGTTTCCGGCCATGTTGTACAAACCGAAATCGTTTGGCGGGTAAGAACGTACCGGAGCCGTGATATCAGCTTTATCATTTAAATAACCACCGGTTCCCATGTTATCGCCGGCACCACGTTTAAAGTTGGCCAGGATCAAACCGCGCGTGCCTTTTTTAGGGGAACGTACGCCCATGCCGTTCCAAGGATATACTTTTCCGTCGCTGATGTTTTCATATTGCGTGTTTCCGGCAAGTGCCAATGCAGCATATTCCCATTCTGCTTCTGAAGGCAAACGGTAAGGTTGTTTTAAAACACCATCTTCAATACGGGCCGGGCGTGTGGCTGCTTTGCCGCCTTGCCCTTTAATGGCAGGGTTTAAATCTTTTGGCATGTGTTTGCCGTCAATCCCGGCACCACGGTATTGTCCGTTCAGGTAAATATCCGTGTTAAAAGCAGCACCGGCACCGGTTTTACCGCTTTTGCTCATGGTTTTCCAATCAGTGATAATGCCGCGTTCGCGCAAAATCTCTTCGTTAACGCGCTGTGTACGCCAGTCGCAATAATCGTTTGCCTGGTCCCAGCTTACGCCTACAACCGGATAATCCTGGTAGCCCGGATGGCGCAGGTAATTATCAACATAAGGTTCGTTGTAAGATAAAGGCTGGCGCCAAACTAAAGTGTCCGGCAAGGCATTGTAGTACATTTCGCGTTCTTGCGGATACGTTCTTTTGATCCAGTATAAATATTCCAGCCAATCGGTATTAGCCACTTCCGTTTCGTCCATATAAAAAGAAGCTACGGTAACTCGGCGGCGGATGTTGTTGTAATCAAACTGCAAATCTTCGTTTAAAGAACCGCCCAACACAAAAGTCCCGCCTTCGATCGGTACCAAGCCAGGGCCCGGGGCAGGGTGTTTTTTGGCAAAAACCTGGAAACCACCATTGGTACGGTCGTTATAAGCCCATCCGGTTTTGGGCGATTTTGCTTTGTTGCAACTGCTAAAAATCCCGCCGAGCACCAATACCATGAAAGCACCATTAATAAAATTTCTTTTCATTTTTTCAATTCCTGTCGAAGGTAAATTTAATATATTTCGTAAAAAACGCCAATAAAAAATTTAAGCATCAAAATTATCTTTTCAAAGATATTATTATATTGAACGAAATTACTTCTTTAGGGTTACAGCAGATCAAAAATTAGTTAGCTTTGGCAATAAGCAACTTATAAAGAAGTTATTTGCATGGTACAACGGTTTTAAGGTTTGTTTTATTTTTTCTACTATCGAAAAAAATTTAGTACTGGCTTTAAACTTATTATTTTAGTTTGATGGATATCAATACAATTATTAAGCGGGTTTTAATACTAACAATAAGTTTAGGGTTTAATATTTATAATGCGCACGCGCAGGTTGGCGGCACCAATACAAACGGAAGTTCAACTGCAGGTGCTATCCAAACCGCGGTCCCTTTTCTTACCGTTTCTCCGGATGCACGTTCTGGCGCCATCGGTGATGCCGGCGTAGCTTTGGCAACTGATAAAAACGCAAATTACTGGAACCCTTCAAAATTGGCTTTTATCGAAAACGGCGACCAGTTTTCTTTGTCCTACAGCCCGTGGCTGCGCCGTTTAGTGCCAGATATCAACCTGGCTTATTTAAGTTATGCACATAAACTGGATGACCGGAATACATTTGGGCTTTCCTTAAAATACTTTAACCTGGGGAAAATCCAATTGGTGGACAATAACCAGCAAGACCAGGGAACTTATACGCCGAACGAATTTGCCATTGACGGAAGTTTTGCCCGAAAATTTGGCGAAAATTTTTCGCTCGGGACTTCATTGCGTTTCATCTATTCCAACTTGTCCAACGGCAGTTTTTCTGAAGGGCAGCAAACCAAAGCCGGAACAGCAGTGGCCGCCGACGTTTCTTTGTATTACAGGAACCCAACACAGTTTTTGGGCAAAGATGACTTGTTTGCCTTTGGGGTAAACATTTCCAACATTGGTTCTAAAATCAGTTATACCGAAACCGGGCAAAAATATTTTTTGCCTACCAATTTAAGGGTTGGCGTTGCCAACACCTGGTATTTAGATACTTACAACGAATTGACAGCAACTTTAGACGCTAATAAACTGCTTGTCCCGTCCAACCCTAACTCAACCGCTTCGGTGCCTTCGGGTATTTTTGGTTCTTTCAGCGATGCCGGTTTTGGCGGAGAATTGAAAGAAATTAATTTTGGCGGTGGGCTGGAATATTGGTACAACCACCAGTTTGCTTTGCGCAGCGGTTATTTTTACGAAAACCCCAACTTCGGGAACCGGAAATATTTAACATTGGGCGTTGGTTTCCGTTACCAGGATTTCAACCTCGATTTTTCTTACCTTGTGGCCAACCAGCAGCAAAGCGCGCTGGCCAATACGCTGCGCTTTACTTTGGGCTATAGTTTTGGCAGAGATTTATCAAAAGGACGGTAAGCGCGCATGAAAATAAAAGTTGGGTTTGGGTTTGATGTGCATCAGCTTAAAAAAGGCCATCCTTTTGTGATGGGCGGCGTTCACCTCGAACACAATCTCGGTGCTTTCGGCCATTCTGACGCTGATGTTTTGGTGCATGCCATTTGTGATGCTTTGCTCGGTGCCGCCAATTTGCGCGATATTGGTTTTCATTTTTCCAATACCGATGAACGCTGGCGGGGCATCAGCAGTTTAGTCCTGCTAAAAGAAGTAGTGCGGTTGCTGGGCGAGAAAAGCTGGGCCATTGGAAATATTGACGCGATGGTTTGTTTGGAAGCGCCGAAAATCAATCCGCATATCCCCAAAATGAAGACTTATATTGCCGAGGCTGCCGGCATCAGCCAAGAAGATATTTCCATCAAAGCCACCACCAACGAACAAATGGGTTTTATCGGCCGCGAAGAAGGCGTGGTTGCTTATGCCGTTTGTTTGATTGAGAAAATTTAGGTGGTAAAAGAAGTATGCTTGCGTTGTCGTTTCGACTTTTTTTGTCATCTCGATCCGCAGGGAGAGATATTCTTTCAACCTGATACTTCTTTTATCGTCTAAAATTCCAAAAATAATTTCTTAAATTTTTGAAGAAGATTCCTCACTTCGTTTCGGAATGACAAAGCGCAGGTCATTCAAAACCGATTTCCAGTTTTCTTCTAAAAAAACCAAAATTTACCCGATAAAAGAAGTATCAACCATCAGGCACACCTCAAACCAAAACCTTATTTTTGTTTTTAATGATCAACAAAACCACTATTGACCGCATTTTTGAAGCTACCGACATTGTTGAAGTGATCGGCGAGTTTGTGCAGTTGAAAAAACGTGGTGCCAATTATGTTGGTTTGTCGCCTTTTGCAAACGAAAAAACGCCTTCGTTTACGGTTTCGCCGGTAAAAGGTATTTTCAAGGATTTTTCTTCCGGGCTTGGCGGTTCTGCGGTTACTTTTTTGATGGAGCACGAGAAATTTACGTATCCCGAAGCGTTAAAATGGCTCGCTAAAAAGTATAATATTGAGGTAGAAGAAGATAAGCAAACGCCCGAAAACATCGAAGAAGACAACCGCCGTGAAAGCTTAATGGTGGTTTCTGCCTTTGCCGCTAAATTTTTTCAGGAAAGTTTGCTGGAAACGCCGGAAGGGCAAAACATCGGCCTGAGTTATTTTAAGGAGCGCGGTTTTCGGGAAGATGTGATCCGAAAATTCGAGTTGGGTTATTCGCCGGACAATTGGGATGCGTTTAGCACAGCAGCCATCAAACAAAATTATCAGCAGGAATTTTTGTTGGAAAGCGGTTTATCTGTAAAACGCGATAACGGAACGTTGTACGATCGTTACCGCGGCCGCGTGATGTTCCCGATCCATAGTTTTACCGGCCGCGTGGTTGGTTTTGGCGGAAGGACGTTAAAGAACGATAAAAGCGTTCCGAAATATGTCAACTCGCCCGAATCAGAAATCTACCATAAATCTAACCTGCTTTACGGGTTATACTTTGCTAAAAAAGCCATCCGCGAAAGCGATAACTGTTATTTGGTAGAAGGTTATGCGGATGTGATTTCTGTTCACCAGGCCGGGATTGAAAACGTGGTTGCTTCCTCCGGAACTTCCTTAACGGTTGAGCAAATCCGGTTGATTGGCCGTTCTACCAAAAACATCACCATTTTGTATGATGGCGATGCGGCCGGCATAAAAGCAGCATTGCGCGGACTGGATTTGATTTTGGAAGAAGGGCTGAACGTAAAAGTTGTTACTTTCCCCGATGGCCACGATCCGGATTCTTTTGTGCGCAAAGTTGGAACGGCTGCTTTTAAAACTTATATTGATCAGCATCAAAAAGATTTTATCCTGTATAAAACCAGCACGCTGCTGAGCGAGGCCAAAAATGACCCGATAAAAAAAGCAGACGTAATTCGGGAAATTGTAGAAAGTATCGCCAAAATCCCGGATTCGATCAAAGCTTCGGTTTTTGTAAAAGAATGCAGTTTGCTGTTGCAAATGGACGAACGTTCGCTGCTGACCGAACTGAACAAAATGCGGTCGGCAAAATCTAAAAAACAGGACCAAGCTTTTCCAAAACCGATTCAACCGGAAACGCCGGACACTGAAAATATACCGATAAAAACAGTATCCGCAGAAGATACGCAGGAAAAGGAAATTGTGCGCCTACTTATCACTTACGGAAATAAAATGATTGATTGGGACGGGATTGCCAACACGTACATCGGCCCGTTTATGATTTCGGAACTGAGCGACGTGGAGTTTGAAAATCCGGAAAGCAAAAACTTGGTGGATATTTACCGGCAGGAACTGGAAAACGGAAGGCTGCCCAACGAACCCTTTTTCATCCATCATCCCGATCGTAAAGTAACCGATCTGGCCGTTTCCATGATTTCCACGCCTTATGTTTTAAGCGAGAACTGGTACGAGAAGCATAAAATTTTGGTCTCCAGCGAAGAAGACAACATGAAAGCGACAATTTTGGGGGCCATTTTTCATCTGAAAAAACGAAAAGTTGACCAGATTTTGGAAGGTATCCGCCGGGAATTGCAAAAAACAACTTCTAATGATGACATTGATGTTTTGCTGAACCAATACCAGCACATGAAAAAAGTGGAGAAAAATATTTCTGATTTTCTCGGTTCGGTAATTTTAAAATAATGGCCGAACACAATAACTTAGGCCGCAAAGGCGAAGATCTGGCCAAACAACATTTGGAAAATGCCGGTTACGAAATTTTGGACGAGAACTGGCGTTTCGGGAAAGCGGAAGTTGATTTAATTGCTTATCAAAACAAAACCATCATTTTTGTAGAAGTAAAAACGCGGACCGGAAACGCTTTTGGCGAACCGGAAGATTTTGTGGATTTTGCCAAACAAAAGCTGTTGGTTAGCGCAGCAGATGAATTTATAGAACTGATGGATTTTAAAGGCGAAGCACGTTTTGATATCGTTGCCATTTTGTTTGATAAACAAGGCAATTATCGTTTAAACCATATCCAGGATGCTTTTTGGCCTGACCCTTATTAAAAATAAAACATGAATAAAAAGTTGATCCTGTTGAGTTTGGCGGCTGTTTTAAGTTTGCACGCTTGTAAAAATAAATCCGGCAATCAGGAAAAAGATAGTAGTTTAAGTATGAGTCCGGAAGCCGGCGGTAATATCAACGCTGGTAAAGATGTGCCTTTGCAAGTAAACGCGCCGCAAGGTTTTAAAGCAGATTCTGTGGTTTACTTGATAAATGATGTTCGGCTGGGTGTAAAGAAAGATTTATCAGCTTTTACTTTGAAAACCGACACGCTTCCATTGGGCATCAAGCAAATTACAGCTCAAATTTATCAGGGTAAAAACAGTACGCCGGTAACCACCAATATTGTTTTGCTGGCCGCCAAAGCACCGGAAGAATTAACTTATCATGTGGAAAAAGTATTTCCGCATGATACTTCGAGTTATACGGAAGGGTTGCTTTACCAGGATGGCTTTTTGTATGAAAGCGGCGGCGGCCGGTCAAAACCACCACAAGGCGAACCTGCCGAAGGGCAATCCAGTTTAAGAAAAGTTGATTTAAACACGGGTAAAGTATTGAAAAAAGTAATGGTTGACCCAACGGTATTTGCCGAAGGGATTTCAATTGTTGGCAATAAGATTATCCAATTAACATGGACTGAAAAAATCGGTTATGTTTATGATAAAGACACGTTCAAACTCCTCAACACTTTTAATAACAATGTTGGCGTAGAAGGCTGGGGCTTGTGTTTTGACGGCAAGAAGTTGTATATGGACGATAAAACAAACCGGATTTGGTTTTTAGATAAAAATACTTATCGTGCAATAGGTTTTATTGATGTTTATGATGATAAAAAGGCCATTGACAGTATTAATGAATTGGAATATATTGATGGAAAATTGTATGCGAATGTTTATCAAACCAATGATATTATTGTAATTGACCCAAAGACGGGTGCTGTTTTACAAAAAATAGATTTAGCAAATTTGTACCGTGACCGAATGCCAAATGCTGATGTTTTAAATGGTATTGCTTATGATGAGAAAACTAAACGGATTTTTATCACGGGCAAAAAGTGGCCTCATTTATATCAGGTGAAGTTTGTGAAAAAAGGGGTGTAAAAGAAGTATCTTCAAAATACCGAAATAAATATTATGCAGCCATTCATCAAGAAAAACCTTCCGCAAATACAGCAATTAATGCGTTTGTATGGTGTAGAGCAGGCCTATCTTTTTGGCAGTGCCGCATCCGGTAAAATGAATGCTGATAGCGATGTAGATTTTCTAATTCGTTTTTCTCCAAATTTAGATTTTGAAACTTACGGGAATAACTATTTCAAACTCTTATATGCTTTGCAGGATTTGTTGAAATTGGAGGTAGAATTAGTGGCAGAGGAAACGTTAAACAATCCATATTTGATGGAAAGTATTGATAGTAATAAGCTACTTGTTTTATGACAATTCAGGAGAAGAAGTTGCTTGCTGATATTGTAGAAGCCATATTATCTATTGATGAACACTTGGAAGGAAAACGAATATTTACAGAATATAAAGCAAGTAAAACCAAACGGCGTGCAGTAGAACGGGAACTTGAAATTATAGGTGAAGCCGTAAATAAATTATTAAAAATCAATCCAACAGCAAAAATTTCTTATGCAAGAATGATAGTTGATTTACGCAACAAAGTAATCCATGCTTACGATAATGTAAATGATACTGTAATTTGGAATGTTGTTGTAAATCATCTTCCGGTATTGCAAAAAGAAGTTAAGTTATTGTTGTTGGAAAAATGGTGATAAAAGAAGCATCTGCAATCACAAATGCTTCTTTTATCATCTAAAATTCTTTACCGCCACTCTTTATACTGATTAATCAACCCATTGGTAGAAGAATCATGGTCAGAAACAGGTTCATCGCCTTTTAATTCTTTCTGGATTTTTACGGCTAATTGCTTGCCCAGTTCTACGCCCCATTGGTCGAAACTGAAAATGTTCCAAATAATACCTTGTACAAATATTTTGTGTTCGTAAAAAGCAATCAAACTGCCTAAACTACGCGGCGTAATCTTTTTAAACAGAATGGAATTGGTTGGCCGGTTGCCTTTAAATACTTTAAAAGGTGCCAGTTTTTCAATTTCTTCGGCAGATTTGCCGGAAGCTTTTAATTCTTCGGTTACTTCTTCTTCGGTTTTGCCGTTCATCAAAGCTTCAGTTTGGGCGAAGAAGTTGGACAATAAAATTGGATGATGCTCGCCGGTTGGGTTATGGCTTTGGGCCGGCGCAATAAAATCGCAAGGGATAATTTTGGTTCCCTGATGGATCAACTGGTAAAAAGCATGCTGACCGTTGGTGCCCGGTTCGCCCCAAATAATTGGCCCGGTCGAGTAATCTACATTGTTTCCGTTCCGGTCAACATGTTTACCGTTACTTTCCATATCGCCTTGCTGAAAATAAGCAGCAAAACGGTGTAAATATTGGTCATAAGGCAAAATGGCTTCTGTTTCTGCCCCGAAGAAATTATTGTACCAGATGCCGATTACACCTAACATCACAGAAATATTTTGCTCGAAATCAGTATTTCTAAAATGCTCATCGGCAGCGTTGGCACCGGTCAGCAATTCTTTAAAATTATCAAAACCAATACTTAAAGCGATGGACAAACCGATGGCGCTCCACAACGAATAACGGCCGCCAACCCAATCCCAAAACACAAACATATTTTTGGTATCAATGCCAAAAGCTTCAACCGCTTTGCTATTGGTTGATAAAGCCGCAAAATGTTTGGCCACATCTTCATCTTTGCCGCCGCCTTTGATAAACCATTCGCGTGCCGTATGGGCGTTGGTCATGGTTTCTTGTGTGGTAAAAGTTTTGGAAGCGATTAAAAACAGCGTGGTGGCCGGGTTTAAACCTTTTAAAATCTCGGTGATTTGCGTTCCATCTACATTAGAATCAAAGTGTAGGTTCAAGCGTGTTTTGTAAGGTTTTAAAGCTTCGGTAACCATCACCGGGCCCAAATCCGATCCGCCGATTCCAATATTTACCACATCCGTAATTTGATCGCCTTTGTAGCCTTTCCATTCGCCCGAAATAACTGCACTGGAAAAAATTTCCATCTGCTTTAAAACCGCGTTTACTTCTTCCGTAATATTCTCGCCGTCAACAGTTAAAGGTTTATTGGTTACGTTGCGTAAAGCGGTATGTAAAACAGCGCGGCCTTCGGTTTCGTTGATTTTTTCGCCCGAAAACATCGCTTCGATGGCTTCTTTTAGCTGGCATTCTTTGGCCAATTGGATTAAAAGTGACAGCGTTTTTTCATCCACACGGTTTTTGGAGAAATCAAACAAAATATCCTCAAACGTGATGGAGAATTTTTTGAAACGTTCCGGGTCTTGGGCAAACAAATCTTTCATTTGTTTTTCGGCCATTTGCGGGAAATAATCGCTGAGGTAGCGGAAAGCTTCGGTTTCGGTGAAATTGATTTTTGGTAACATGCTCTTAGTTTTAGTTCAAAACTATATATAAAATTGAACAGTTAGCTATTTGTTCTGAATAGTTTGCGCAAAACCTAAAGATTGCTTTGTGTTGAAATTAGGGTGGTAAAAGAAGCACTGGAGAGGAAGTGGGGAAGACCGAAAGACCGGAAGTCCAGAAGACCGAAAGCCTCACCTAAATCCTTTTTTTAAAGAAAAGTTTATCTGCTTAAATTCACTTTTTTCCCAAATAAACCTCCGGGAGTTGCTAAAGTTGGAGCAGTTATGGTAGCATGACGCGATGTGAGACTTGTGATATGGCATGTTTCAATTTTGCCGTTTAATGTAGTACCAAAAGTAGGAATCAGGATTGTCGTATCTGAAGCTAATTGATAACTTGAAGTATCTAGTTTTAAACCTTCTTTTATGTACAATTTTCCATCATTTCTGAAATCAAAATAATCACTGGTTTTTCCATTATAATTTACAGGATGATTGCTTGTCCCAACTCCTTCAAAAGTTGAATCTGTTACAATATTCCATTTGCCAAGAATGGTAGCGTTACTGTCAGTCGAATCTTTTTTACAAGAAGTTAGAAAAAAAGCAACGATTGCTATTAATCCAAATGCGATGAAGTGTTTCATATTATCTAAAATAGGTTATTTGGTATTTTAATAAACTATACGCAACCAATTATCCAAACGCTACAACTTGCAACCGGAAAAAGTAGATGCTTCTTTTACCACATAAAAATGAGTGAAACATCAATCACTTCCGCCAAAACCAAATTTCTATATTTGTGGCATGACAAAAGAACAAGTTCAAGACTTGAGGGATCGCGTAACTTCCCTGAGGAGGCATCTTTGACGTCGATACGAAATTATATCGCTTAAAAGAAGAAGAAGACTTAACGCTCGCGCCCGATTTTTGGGACGATTCTAAAAAAGCCGAAAAAGTACTGGCTTCCATGAAAGCAAAAAAAACATGGACAGATTCTTTTAAAGCCGTAGAAACGTCGGTAGAAGATACGGTGGTGATGCAGGAAATGAACCAATCCGGCGATGCAACGGATGAGGAAGCTTTGGAGCAATATTTAGCTACCTTAAAGCAACTGGAAGACCTGGAATTTAAAAACATGCTTTCGGCAGATGAAGATCAGTTGAACGCGGTTTTGCAAATTACGGCAGGTGCAGGCGGAACGGAAAGCTGCGACTGGGCCAGTATGTTGATGCGGATGTATGTGATGTGGGCGCAAAAACACGGTTACAAAGTAAGCGAGCAGGATTTCCAGGAAGGTGAAGTTGCGGGCGTAAAAACCGTAACGCTGCAAATAGAAGGCGATTTTGCTTACGGCTATCTAAAAGGCGAAAACGGCGTGCACCGTTTGGTGCGCATTTCTCCGTTTGACAGTAACGCCAAGCGCCATACTTCTTTTGCGTCGGTTTACGTGTATCCGCTGGTTGATGATACGATTGAAATTGATGTAAACCCGGCCGATATTGAATTTGAAACTTTCCGTTCGGGCGGTGCAGGCGGCCAGAATGTAAACAAGGTGGAAACGGCCGTTCGTTTGTACCACAAACCTTCGGGCATCATCATTAAAAACCAAGAATCGCGTTCGCAATTGCAGAATAAGGAAAATGCCATCCGTTTGCTAAAATCACAATTGTATGAAGCGGAATTGCGCAAACGCATGGAAATTACCAACGCGATTGAAGGTGCGAAAATGAAGATTGAGTGGGGTTCGCAAATTCGCAATTATGTTTTGCATCCTTATAAATTGGTGAAAGATGTTCGTACAGGCCACGAAACTTCTAATGCACAAGCTATTTTAGATGGCGATCTGGATGAGTTTCTCAAGGCGTATTTAATGGAGTTTGGCGGAAATAATTAAATTGATAATGCTGTTTTTATCACACTAATTTTTAGTCGATAAAAACAGCATTTGTATTTAAAAGGAAATTAAGAATGCGGATGTTCTTCACTTGCAATCATCAACAATTCTGTTAACTCTTCTACCTTCTCAGTTAAACCAGAATTTTCATAAGAACTGATCAAATTACGGATAATCCGTTTAATAATATCCAGGTTACTGCATGGTTCGTAATACTGCGGTTCAGGTTTCAGGTTGAGCTGTTTTAAAAACATATCCACATCGCGCTTCCCAAAAATAAAACCTTTGTTAAAGGGGTTGATGTAGAAAAGAACGCCGTTTTCTGTTTCTTTCTGTGCACTTTCATCTACATAAGCTAAAATAAAATGCTGCGGCAGGTTTACACCAAAAACCGGAATATCCAGCTTTTGGGCAATCACAGAATAAATAATGGCCAACGTAGGCTGGTTTCCCTTTTTCATTTCCATTACCTGGCTCAGATAAGAGTTTTGCGGGTCCTGGTGGTTGGTTGTATTGCCGCTGAAACCATAAATGTTGTAAAAAACATGGTTCATCAGCTTTACTTTTTCTACCGGACTGGCTTCGTACAACATTTGCAGCCAGATATCGCGTTTAATCGCTTCAATCTGGTTGATGATTTTCTGCTCATCCAAATCCGGGTACTGGTATTTGTTGATAATTAATGCGCCACGCAGCAAATCGAACGCGCCACTTTGGCACCACAACTTTAGACCGTTTTTCAGGTTCGAAAACTGTATTTCGTGCACCAACCCAGCAATGCGTTCCTGCAAAACCGGGTCGAAAGCGCTTTCCCATGCTTCTTCCAAATGACTAATGACTTCGGCACCATAAGAAAAAAGTTTCTCGTGTACATGGTTATATATTTCCTGGTCGGGGTCGTCTAATAATTTTACTAAAGAATGTATTTCGGTTGGGTTGATCATAAACAAGAGATCGGTTTAAAACAACAATTATTTCAAATATAAATTATCTTTGGCGCATGTTCAACTGGCGGTTTGCATGCGATTACCTTAAACATTACTTTACTGCAAAAAGCAGGCACGGTGTGCATTCGCCATTTGTGTACGAGCTGGTTGATGATGTGATATACGATTTTAGTGCCAAAACCGATTACCTGCCAATCGAGCAGATACGGCAGCAATTGCTGCAAAGCAAAGCCAAAGTAACGATTGTGGATTTGGGCGCCGGTTCGCACACCAATAAAAGCACGGTAAAAGAAGTACGGGAAATTGCCAAAAACGTATTGAAATCGCCGCGGCTGGCGCAATTGATTTTTCGTTTGGTGGCGCACTTCGGGCCAAAAAATTTGATTGAGCTGGGCACTTGTTTGGGCGTAACTTCTTTGTATTTAAACCAGGCCAATCCTTCGGCGCAAATTACCACGGTTGAAGGCTGCCGCGAAATTGCCGATGTAGCAGCCAAAAACTTTGCCATCATGGAAGCCAAAAATGTTGATTTGATGGTCGGCAATTTTGACGATGTTTTGCCGCAAGTGCTGCAAAAAGAGCCGAACATTGATTTTGTTTTTATTGATGGCAACCACACCGAAGCCGCAACGTTAAGATATTTTGATTGGATTTTGCCCAAAGCATACGATAAAACCGTCATCGTTTTTGATGATATTTATTGGAGCGAAGGCATGAAATCGGCTTGGAAAAAAATTAAACAACATCCACAAGTTACGGTAACCATTGATTTGTTTTGGGTGGGTTTGGTTTTCTTTAAAAAAGATCAAGTTAAGGAAGATTTTAAGGTGAAGTTTTGATGCTTTCGGTCTTTCTAATGTCTTCGCTCTCCGCTCTTTTCCTCAAAAAGCTTCACCCAAACTTAAATAAAAACCAGATTGCCGTTTTTCGCCTGCCGGTTTTTGGCCAACTCCATAATCCGCACGGATGCTGATGCCTTTTTCTACATCAAAAAAGTAGCGTAGGCCGCCGCCGTAGTTTGGTTTTAAATCATTAAAGTTGAATACAGAATGGTAAACTGTTCCGGTTCCGCCAAAACCAACAGCAGCAATACGGTCGCTTAACCGGTAACGCAGTTCAGATTGCAAGGCAATAATGTATTTATCGCGGAAACGGCCGCCGTAATATCCGCGCATCAACTGGTCGTTGCCCAAAGTTTGCAACAAATAAAATGGCGTGTTGCTGCCGGTTGTAAATTGATAACTGCCGTTAAAAGCCAGAACTAGTTTTTTGAAGATGGAATTAAACTGGCGGAAATCGAAATTAAAATAAGCGCCATTATAATCGCTTCGGTTGATGCTGCTTACCAAACCGCCGTTCAAGTTGGCGTAAAAACCCTTTAACGTGTAAGTGTTGGTGTTGCGGTTGTCAAAAATCAAACTCGGTCCGTAAAACAAACTGCCGCCACCTTGTTTCCCCGGAAGGTTTGTATTAATCAACTGATCTTTAAATGAATAGTCCTCATAATCAACATTTAAGCCTAAAAAAAGATGGGTAAAAACAGCTTTTTCGGCACCTGCAACTGCATGAAATCTTTTTTGGGTAAGTAAAGTTTTGTTGCTGCTTCGTGTATCGTTTCCAATCCCGTAAAAGTTAAAAGGAAAGTTGGAGTAGCCGATATCAGCCGTTAAATGATAGCTGTTTGCGGGAAGCCAATAATCTGTTTTTAGGCTTATGCGGCTTTGGTTTTTAAACGTATAAGAAACCGGCAAGTACAGGTTTGAAACTTTGGTGTTTTTGTGCAAAGTATCTGTATAAAAAGAATATAAAGCGGCAAAACCCAACTCCAAACCGGTTTCCTGCGCGTAGGCAACCAGCGGCAAAGGCAGCAAACTGCTTCTTTTACTGCTGTCTTTTTCGAGAAAAATTTTTCTGATAAAACGAGGCTGTGCACCGGCAAAATGCGTACAAAGAAAAATAGGCAGTAAAAACAGTATCCGTTTCATGAAATATCGGCTGCGAAGATAGCTGATCTGCCGGTTGTACGTGTGGGATACAGCAAGTTGTTTAAACTTTTAGGGCCTGTTTAAATTTGTACAATAAAAAAAATGCTATGCTTCTTTTACCAGGCAAAAATTGGTGTTGCAGGTATTGAATAAACCAAAGTCGCTTATTTTTAGGCGGTAAAAGAAGCATCAACCTAAAAAAAGAGGGCCATAAAAAAGTTTAAACAACTTCTGTTTTAGGATCAAATACGGTTAGGGTAAAATGTATATTTTTGCAAAAATTTAACAATAACAAAATGAGTATAGAAAGAGGGCCAATATCTCAATTTATAGAAAAACAATACCGCCATTTTAACGCCGCCGCTTTAGTAGATGCCGCAAAAGGCTACGAAACACATTTGTTGGAAGGCGGCAAAATGATGGTTACGATTGCCGGCGCGATGAGTACGGCCGAACTGGGGATTTCATTGGCAGAAATGATCCGCCAGGATAAAATTGCCATTATTTCCTGCACCGGAGCGAATTTAGAAGAAGATATTATGAATTTGGTGGCGCATTCGCATTACAAACGGGTGCCAAACTATCGCGATTTAAGCCCGCAAGACGAGTGGGATTTACTGGAAAACCATTACAACCGCGTTACGGATACGTGCATCCCGGAGGAAGAAGCTTTCCGCCGTTTGCAGAAACACATTTACCAAATCTGGAAAGATACCGACGATAAAGGCGAGCGTTATTTTCCGCACGAATACATGTACAAAATTTTGAACAGCGGCGAACTGGAGCAGTATTACGAAATTGATCCGAAAAATTCGTGGATGCTGGCTGCTGCTGCCAAAAATTTGCCGATCGTGGTTCCGGGCTGGGAAGATTCTACAATGGGAAATATTTTTGCTTCTTACGTAATTAAGAATGAAATTAAAGCTTCGACCATGAAAAGCGGTATTGAATACATGGCCTGGCTGGCGGATTGGTACGTGAAAAATTCGGACGGAAAAGGTTTAGGTTTCTTCCAGATCGGTGGCGGTATTGCCGGCGATTTCCCGATTTGTGTTGTGCCGATGTTGTACCAGGACATGGAAATGCAGAACATCCCGTTCTGGAGCTACTTCTGCCAGGTTTCAGATTCAACCACATCTTACGGTTCTTATTCTGGTGCTGTGCCTAATGAAAAGATCACCTGGGGAAAACTGGACATCCACACACCAAAATTTATTGTAGAATCTGATGCGACCATCGTGGTCCCGCTGATATTTGCCTGGATTTTAAAACAATAATTTAGATATGCAAATTTTAGTACGATAAAAGAAGTATCGGTACAAACAATTTGAGGCAAAACAGCCTTAAAATAAGTTCAAAAAAGCCAGTTTTTGTGCTTATTTAGAATGAGTATAAATTGGTATTAACAGTCATCATACTGTCAGTGATATTTTTATAAGTTATACTTTTGTGAACCGAAAATAGTAGGGAAACGTCCTCTTCTGATATTTTCGGTTCTTCAATTACATTAAAAGCATAATATACACTATGAGAAATGTCTCATTGATTTTAAAACAAATTTCAAGGTTGCTGTTCATCGTTGCAGGTTTTGTTCTGGTACAAACTGCTGCTTATGCACAAGACCCGGCAAAAGGCGAGGCTTTGTTTAAAAGCAGCAATTGCGGTTCGTGCCATAAAATTGATGTACGGATGACCGGCCCGGCATTGGGGCCAACCATTACTTCAGAGCCGGACGAGGCTTATCTGATCAAATGGATACAGAACAACCAGGCTTTGATCGCGGCCAAAAACCCGAAAGCGTTAAACATCTACAACGAGTACAACCAGTCGCAGATGAGTGTGTTTACAAACTTAAGCGATCAGGATGTAAAAGACATTTTGGGCTATGTAAAAGACCAGTGGAAAAAAATACAGGCTGCAAAAGCTACGCCGGCAGTTGGTTCTGGCGCTAACGGCCCTTCCGGTGCAGATTCCGGCCCAAGCAGTACCATGCTGTTCGGTTTGATTGGTGTGATCGTTGTTGCTTTTTTAGTGATCCTGGTTTTAAACCGTGTAATCGGCACACTGGAAAGATTGCTACTGCAAAAACAAGGCTTGCTGCCCGAAGATGTAGAAGAAGATACAGCGAAACCAGCGGTAGATCGTTTAGCTACTGTTAGGCTGTTGGCCAAGAACAAAAAGTTTGTATTTTTTGTAGTGCTTGCACTTACAGTTGGATTGGGAAGCTGGACTTGGGTAACGCTTTGGAATACTAACGTACATCAAGGCTATCAGCCGGTACAACCGATCAAATATTCGCACCAATTACATGCAGGCGCCATGAAAATTGATTGCCAGTATTGCCACTCCGGCGCATATAAATCTAAAAATGCAAGTATCCCTTCTTTAAATATTTGTATGAACTGCCATAAAGTGGTCAAAACAGAATCCCCGGAGATACAAAAGATTTATAATGCCCTGGGTTATGACCCGCAAACACAAAAATATGATAGTACCAAAGCAAGGCCGATCCAATGGGTACGCATCCATAACCTGCCTGATTTTGCTTACTTCAACCACTCACAGCACGTAAAGGTTGGTGGTATTCGGTGCCAAACTTGTCATGGCCAAATCCAGGAAATGCAGGAAGTTTACCAGTATTCCCCTTTAACCATGAAATGGTGTATTCAATGCCACAGGCGTACCGAAGTGAACTACAAAGGCAACGCCTATTATGACAGAATGGTTGATGTGCACGACCGCATTAAGCGCGGTGAGAAAGTTACAATTGCCTCTATCGGTGGTATTGAATGTGGCAAATGTCATTATTGATTTTTAACAAATAGCATTTACAATTACAGTTTACAAAGCTTAAATGGAAAGCAATAAAAAGTACTGGAAAGGTTTAGAGGAATTAAATAATTCGCCTGAGTTTGTCGAGATGAACAAAAGCGAGTTTGCTGAGCCACTTCCAATAGAAGAAATTTTAAGCGGAGCAGGGCTTATGGCCAAAACGCCGCGACGTGATTTCTTAAAAGCACTGGGGTTTGGTGTTGGCGCGGTAACATTAGCTGCCTGCCAAAAAGTTCCGGTACACAAATCAATCCCATATTTAATTAAACCGGAGGAAGTTACGCCGGGTGTTGCAAATTACTACACATCCAGTTACAACGGCCAGTCTATCCTGGTAAAAACCAGGGAAGGACGCCCTATTAAAATTGAAGGCAACCCGGATGATTTAATCGGGCGCGGTGCAATTGACGCACCCGGACAGACTTCTGTACTTGACCTATATGATATATCGCGTTTACAAAACCCATTGTTAAATAAAGACGAGTCTTCCTGGGACATGGTTGATGGTTTCGTAACAAAAGAATTAGCTGCGATAGCTGCGGGCGGAAAAAAGATTAGAATTGTTTCTTCTACCGTTCACAGCCCTTCTACACATGCGGTTATTGCTGCTTTTACCGCCAAATATCCTACAACAAAACTGATCAATTACGATCCGATTTCTTATACCGGCATTATCCAGGCCAATCAAAACAGTTTTGGTAAAGCTGTTCTGCCGCATTACCATTTTGAAAAAGCTGATGTGATTGTAAGTTTTGGCGCAGATTTTTTAGGCACCTGGATATCTCCTGTTGAATTTATGCGCCAATGGGTTACGAATAGGAATAATGCTTCTTTAGAAAATAAAAAAATGTCCCGCCATATCCAGTTTGAAGCTGGTATGAGTTTGACAGGTACTAATGCTGATACCAGAGTCCCTATTAAACCTTCAGAAGAAGGTTTGGCTTTGGTTAGCCTGTACAATGCAGTATCTGGTACTACACTTCCGGGCTCTAAACCGTTAAGCAACAAGGCAGCAGCAAATTCAATAGCCCTGGTAGCAAAAGAGCTTACTGCAGCAAAAGGCAGGGCATTGGTAGTTTGTGGTTCAAACGATGTGGCTATGCAAGTTTTAACTAATGCCATCAACTCTTTGCTTGGAAGTTACGGTACAACTATTGACCTGGATAATCCATATTTTAAATATGCAGGCAACGACGCAGAGTTTGTAGAGTTTGTTAATGAAATGAAACGCGGCGAAATTGACGCGGTATTCTTTTTAGATTCAAACCCGGCTTATGATTATTTCAATGCTAAAGATTTTACCCAGGCTTTGGCTAAAGTAAGGTTAAAGGTTTCTTTTTCTGACCGCAGCGATGAAACTTCTTCTTTGTGCCAGGTTATAGCAACAAATCATAATTATTTGGAAGCCTGGGGCGATAGCAATGCTTTTGCAGGTTATTATACCATTGTTCAGCCTGCCATTAACCCGGTTTATAATTCCCGTCAAGCAGAACAAAGCTTTTTGATTTGGGCCAATAACCCTGTTAAAGATTATTATGCTTTTGTAAGGAATAACTGGGAAACTAACCTGTTGCCTAAAGTTGGTTTATCGGGTCAGGGCGGATGGGAAACACTGCTGCAAAAAGGGTTGATAAAAACAGCAGATGTGCCTGCAACTACATATACTTTTAATAGAGATTTAAGCGGCATTGCGCAGAGCATCATCAACCATAGCAACCAGTTGGCTGCAAACGGCAATACAGTTGAACTACAAGTTTACCCAACAATTAACATGGGCGAAGGCAAAAGAGCCAATAACCCATGGTTGCAGGAATTACCGGATTCTGTTTCTAAAGTAACCTGGGACAATTATGCTGCCATCTCCCCAACCTATGCCGAAAAATTAGGCATAAAAGAAGGTAATGTTTTAAAGGTAACTTCAGGCAACCATACAGTTGAGTTACCGGTTTTGATACAGCCGGGACAAGCACAACAAACTATTTCTGTTGCTTTGGGCTATGGCCGCACTGCAAGCGGAAAAGTTGGAACAGGGGTTGGTAAAAATGCTTTTCCATTCCTGACCTTTAAAAACGGCACTTTTCAAGGCTCGGCCCAAGCTACTATTTCTGCAACAGGTGATGTTTATAATTTAGCACAAACCCAAACCCATCATTCTGTGGAAGGCCGGAATATAATCCGCGAAACTTCCTTTAATAAATATTTAAAAGACCCTTCTTCTGCAAACGGGCGCCACGAATCAGAACACAAAACTTACACGCTTTGGCCGGAATACAACCGCCCGGAATACAATTGGGTGATGGCCATTGACTTAAATTCTTGTACCGGTTGCGGTGCTTGCGTGGCTGCATGTAATGTCGAAAACAATGTACCAGTTGTTGGACGGGACGAAGTTCGGCGCAGGCGGGAAATGCACTGGATCAGGATTGACCGTTACTACAGTTTTAAAGAAGGCAATGAATCGGTAACGGAAGAAAAAGAAATTAATAAGTTAGATAACATGGACAATGTTTCTGTGGTGTACCAGCCCATGCTTTGCCAGCATTGTGACCATGCGCCATGTGAAACAGTATGTCCGGTATTGGCAACGGTCCATTCTTCAGAAGGGTTAAACCACATGGCTTATAACCGTTGTGTTGGAACACGTTATTGTGCTAATAACTGTCCATACAAAGTCAGAAGGTTCAACTGGTTCAATTATTGGAACGATTCCCGTTTTGATAACTACTTGAATAATGAGCATACGCAATTGGTACTAAACCCAGATGTTACTACCCGTTTTAGAGGTGTAATGGAGAAATGTACCATGTGTATCCAACGTATTCAAGGCGGTAAATTAAAAGCTAAACTTGATCAGCGAAACTTGAAAGACGGAGAAATTCAAACAGCATGTCAACAAACTTGCCCTACCAATGCGATCATATTTGGTAACGTAAATGATCCTGAATCTGAAGTAGCTAAATTGCTGAAAAGCGAACGCACTTATTATGTGTTGGAAGAACTTAACGTACAACCAGGAATTGGTTATCAGGTTAAAGTAAGAAATGTTAATGAAACCTTGGCTTAATTATAAATAACGAGAAACATAAGAGTATGTCATCACACGAATCTATAATAAGAGAACCTTTAATTACAGGTGATAATATCACTTACGCTAAAATAACAGATGATATTTTGGTGCCAGTTGAAAGTATGCCCAACAAAGCTTGGTGGATAGGCTTTACGGTAGCATCCGCAGGTGCAATGCTTTGGCTTTATGCCGTTAGCTACACCTTTTGGTATGGCATCGGTTCCTGGGGTTTGAACAAGACAGTAGGCTGGGCCTGGGATATCACCGGGTTTGTTTGGTGGGTTGGTATTGGACACGCAGGGACATTAATTTCTGCTGTACTTTTATTGTTTCGCCAGAACTGGCGGAACTCGATTAACCGTTCTGCAGAAGCAATGACGATCTTTGCGGTTATATGTGCGGCAACTTATGTTGTATCACACATGGGTCGGCCTTGGATGGCACTTTATACCCTTCCTTTACCTAACCAATATGGTTCATTGTGGGTAAATTTTAACTCACCGTTAATTTGGGACGTATTTGCAATTTCAACCTACTTTTCTGTATCCTTAGTCTTCTGGTATACAGGCTTATTACCTGATATTGCTACTATCCGCGATCGTGCTACAGGTTTGCGCCGCAAAATTTATTCTGTTTTGTCATTTGGGTGGAACGGTTCTGTAAAAACTTGGCAACGCTTTGAAGCAGTATCCCTGGTGCTGGCAGGTGTTGCAACGCCCTTAGTACTATCAGTACATACGATTGTATCTATGGACTTTGCCACTTCCCTTGAACCAGGCTGGCACACTACCATATTTCCGCCTTACTTTGTTGCAGGGGCTATTTTTTCAGGCTTTGCCATGGTACAAACCCTGATGTTGGTTACCCGTAAAGTATTAGGTTTTGAAAATTATATTACCATGTTCCACATTGAATCTATGAACAAAATTATCTTGTTAACAGGGTCTATTGTGGGTGTGGCTTATCTGACAGAGTTTTTCATTGCCTACTACTCTGGCGGTGAATATGAACAATACACTTTTTTAAACAGGTTTATAGGCCCTTATTGGTGGGCTGGCTGTATGATGTACGGATGTAATGTATTAATGACACAATTAATGTGGTTTAAATCCGTCCGTACAAATATTGCTCTTTCATGGGGGTTATCAATTATTGTTAACATAGGAATGTGGTTTGAGCGCTTTGTAATCATCGTAGTGTCGCTTCACCGCGATTTTCTTCCGTCAAGCTGGGCTATGTTTTATCCAACCTGGGTTGATGTAAGTGTTTTCATAGGTTCAATAGGCGTATTTTTTACCTTATTTTTATTGTTTTTGAGAGTACTTCCGGCAGTGGCGATGGCAGAAGTAAAATTGTTGTTGAAAAGCAGCAGTGAACAAGAAAAGAAAAAGCTTTTAGAACAAGGGCATGTAGTTAGAGAACAGGCCGAGTTTTACAAAGAGAATTTAATAAAGTATGACAGCGTTGAACAAGCTGAATATTCAAATATTTAATTATGGATAGTACTAAATATATACTTGGCATTTTTGATGACCCTGATGAAATGATGAAGGGCATTGATAGCCTAAAAGAAAAAGGCGTTTCTATTTACGATGTGTTTACACCAATGCCTATTCATGGTATTGAAAACAAATTAGGAATCAAAGAGTCAAGACTGCCCATTGCTGCTTTTATTTTTGGATGTATCGGATGTACGGCGGCTTTTTGTATGTTATATTATATGCTGGTGTATGACTGGCCTATAAATATAGGTGGTAAGCCACATTTTACTGCGCCTAACTTTGTGCCTATTTGCTTTGAATGGACTGTCTTATTCAGTTCTTTTGGTATGGTTTTTACTTATTTTTATTCCAACCATCTTTTTCCGGGGCGTACACCCAGGGTAATGGATTTAAGGGCCACTAATGATCGTTTTGTAATTGCGGTTAATGCAAAAACCAATACCCAGCACGATCAAATAGATTCTTGCCTGAAAGAAGCAGGTGCTGTAGAAATTAAACATAACGACAGAAAATATGTTAGCTATGAATAAATTTAGGATACTCAGTGTAGTTGCAGTAAGTACTGTGGTATCTGTTTTGCTTACTGCTTGTGGTAAAGATAAGCGTAGTACCGGATGGGAATATGCCCCCAACATGTACGAGCATATTGCTTATGATCCTTATCAACCCAATCCTAACTTTAAAAATGGGACAACCGCGCAGGTTCCTCCTGCTGGCACCATTCCGGTAGGTTTTGTACGGTTTGATTATCCAAATACAAAAGATGGATATGAAAAGGCTAGTGTAGAAGTTGTAAACAAATACATTACCGATAAAAAGACGCTTGCAGATGGTAAAGTACTTTTTGAACATTTTTGCTCTCCCTGCCATGGGATTCAGGGTCAGGGAGATGGTTTAGTGGTACAACATGGTTATCCTGCCCCGCCATCTTATTCAAAAGGTACCTCATCCAGAGGAGGGGCTATGAAAGATCTTACTGACGGTAAAATTTATCACACTATTACTTATGGTTTAAATGCTATGGGTTCTTATGCTTCCCAGTTAGATCCCGATGAACGCTGGAAAGTAATATTGTATGTCCACCAGTTACAAAAATTATAATACCAATCAAATTGATGAAAGATCTTAATTACAACCAACAGTTTGAATTTTCAGGGAAAGCTAAAACCTATAGCTTAATAGCTATTGCAATCGGTTTTGTTGCTATTGCATTCGGGATTTTGGCAGGACATACTGAGCGAACATTTGCCAATTTATTGTTGATGAGCTACTATTTTGCATCTGTATGTATGCAAGGTATTTTATTTTGTGCTATCCAATATGTATCACAAGCAGGATGGTCTGCTTCTGTTATAAGGATTCCACAGGCTTATGCAAAAGTTCTGCCCTACGCCGCATTTGTTTTAATTGCTGTTATAACCTTAGGGTTATTAACCAACCATACCGTAGTGGAAGAAGGTAAAAAAATAGTGGAACCTTACCTATACGCACATTGGGCCACAAAAGGCATAGTTGTTAAAGGTAGCGAGAATTATGATGCTGTAATTGCGGCAAAATCAGGCTATTTGAATATCCCATTCTTTTTTGCCCGGTTAATCATATTTCTGGGCTTGTATAGCATATTTGGTGCATTGCTTGCCAGGTATTCTAAAAATGAGGATGAAATAGGGGGTATGGTAAATTATAATAAAAGTTTTAAAGTATCAGCTATCTTCTTGGTAATATTTGGGTTTACTACCCCTCTTTTCGCTTTTGATGCAATAATGTCATTGGAGGCGCACTATTATTCAACCATGTTTGGTTGGTACAATTTTGCAGCCATGTGGGTAAGCGGCCTTGCAGCCTTAACTTTAATTACCATTATTTTAAGGCAGAATGGTTACATGACATGGATCACGGATAACCATTTGCACGACTTAGGTAAGTTGGTATTTGCTTTCTCCATATTCTGGACCTATGTTTGGTTTGCACAATTTTTGCTTACTTACTATGCCAACATCCCGGAGGAAAGCGTGTACTTTTACAAAAGGTGGGAACCTGAGTTTAAGCCATGGTTTTGGTTGAATATAGTACTAAACTTCTGCGCACCTGTATTGTTATTAATGTCCCGGGATGCGAAAAGGGCAGCTACAGTTTTAAAGTATGTATGTATTGTTGTTTTATGTGGGCATTGGCTTGATTATTATTTGATGGTTATGCCAGGAACGGTTGGCGCAGCAGGAAGGGGATTCGGCATCGAAGAAATTGGGATAGCTTTAGGATATGTAGGTTTGTTTACCTTTTTAATGCTAAATGCATTAAGTAAAGCTTCGCTCGTTCCAAAAAACCACCCATTCTTAGAAGAAAGTTTAAACCATCATATTTAATAATAGCTTGTTTAAATTTAGATAAGAAAAAGTGTCAATGCTTCTTTTACCCTATAAAAATTGGTATTAGTATCAGTTTAAACAAATCAGAAAACCAAGTACTTAACAATTTTAAGGGGATAAAAGAAGCATGAAAACCTTAATAAGTAAATTTTAAACAGGCTTTAAGCAACATATTAAATTGAACAACGGGCGAAACACATATAAAATCTTTAAAATGAAATTTCAAAAATCATTTTTTTCAAAATCACTAATTTTCAGCAGTATTAATTTATTTCTGTTGTTAATTACAAATTTTTCTTTCGCACAGGGCACTGCACCAACCAGCGTTAATGCACCAACAATTGATGGTTCTACCGCTGACAATACCATGTGGGTTGGTATCGGTTACAATGTATTACTGTTTTTACTCCTATGTTTTGTAATTGCAGTTATTGGCCGTGTTTTGAAAGTGTACGACCTAACATTAAAAATGCAGAACAAAAAAGGTGTGGACTGGAACACTGTTATGGCTGTATCTTTCGGTGTGTTTTTATTATTAGGTTTATATGGCGCCTATTGGGAATACACAGTACATGGCAGTATGATTTTGCCTGATGCTGCTTCAAAACATGGTGTCTGGATAGACGAAATGTTCAATATCACATTGATTATCACTACAATCGTTTTTGTAGGCACACAAATATTGCTTTTTGGGTTCGCCTACATTTATAGAGGTTCACAACTTAGAAAAGCTTATTTCCTGCCTCATAACAATACTATTGAAAAACTTTGGACAATTGTACCAGCCATTGTTTTAACAATTCTGGTAGTATTTGGCTCTATTACCTGGAAAACTATCATGGATGTTCCGGTTGCAGAACAACGGTCTGCATTAAATGTAGATGTTACTGCACATCAGTTTGCTTGGGAAGTAAGGTATCCTGGAAAGGATAAAAAGCTTGGATTGAAAAATTCGAAGTTGTATTCAATCAATAACAAACTTGGTGTAGATTTTAAGGATCGAAACAGTTATGATGATTTAAGTGCAGACGAAATTGTGGTTCCTGTAAATAAACCTGTCCGTATTAATTTAATAGCACAAGACGTAATCCATAGTTTCTACTTACCATGGTTTAGGGTGCAGATAAATGCGGTTCCGGGCCTGCCTACTTTTTTTCAGTTTGTGCCTACCGTTACAACTGATGATATGCGTGCAAAAATGGACAATCCCAACTTTGAATATAAGTTATACTGCAATAAAATTTGTGGTGGCAACCACTTTAACATGCAAAAAGTTTTTAGGGTAGTAAAAGAAGCAGAGTACCAAGATTGGGTATCTAAACAAAAACCTTATTTGAGCGATCAATTAAGAAAAGAATTAAAAATGGCAGTTACAGCAGCACCTGCTGATTCTGTTACTAAAAATAAATTAGCTTTTAATAAATTATAAGGAAAAAGAGGTTATGGCAACAGCATTAACAGTTAATAATCCCGAGTTGGTACATGTACACGATGACCATGGACATGGCGATCACCATCATAAAGAAACATTTCTGACAAAATACATCTTCAGTCAGGATCATAAAATGATTGCGAAACAGTTTTTAATAACTGGTATTATTATGGCCGTTATTGCCATGATTTTGTCCGTATTGTTTCGTATTCAATTAGCTTATCCCAATACAGCTTTTCCTTTTTTACAAACATTGTTAGGAAGGTTTGCACCGGAAGGGCGTTTAGATCCAAACTTTTATCTTTCCTTAGTTACCATACATGGTACCATTATGGTATTTTTTGTGCTAACGGCTGGCTTAAGCGGTACTTTTAGCAATCTTCTAATCCCTTTGCAATTAGGTGCACGGGATATGGCTTCCCCATTTTTAAACATGTTGTCCTACTGGTTTTTCTTTACAGCCTGTATCATCATGTTAAGCTCCTTTTTTGTGCAAAAAGGCCCGGCAGGTGGTGGATGGACAATTTATCCTCCTTTATCTGCTTTGCCAAAAGCGATGCCAGGTTCAGAAATGGGAATGACTTTATGGCTAACAAGCATGGTGCTTTTTGTTGCTTCTCAATTAATGGGAGGTATCAATTATATCAGTACGATATTAAACATGCGTACTAAAGGTATGGACCTATGGAAAATGCCTTTAACAATTTGGGCATTTTTTGTAACCGCAATTTTAGGCGTGTTGTCTTTCCCGGTACTCGTTGCAGGTGTAGTATTGTTGGTTTTTGATAGAAGCATGGGGACAAGTTTCTATCTTTCAGATATTGTATTAAACGGGTCAGTATTACCGAATGAAGGTGGTAGCCCCATTTTATTCGAACATTTATTTTGGTTTCTTGGCCACCCGGAGGTTTATATCGTAATTATGCCTGCAATGGGTCTGGTATCCGAAGTAATGGCTGTTAATGCACGTAAGCCGATATTTGGTTACCATGCCATGGTTTATTCTTTGATCGGCATTACAGTTTTGTCTTTCATTGTTTGGGGACACCATATGTTTGTAACCGGTATGAACCCTTTTCTCGGTGGGGTTTTCATGATAACCACTTTAATTATTGCGGTTCCATCAGCCGTAAAAACCTTTAATTGGCTGGCT
>CAXTKQ010000028.1:0-20286 GCA_964244955.1 uncultured Sphingobacteriaceae bacterium
GGTCAGCATTGTTAACAGACATGCTGATGCCTTCGGGGCTTACACGCGGCAGGTTTGCCGTACTTTTAGAACCATCTGCAAAAACGAGGTTGGCGCGATAAGTTTTTCCTGCTTCGGCCTGCATTACAAACGAACCCATACCGAGATGGGCAGCGTTAAATTCGGCTACTGTTTTGCCGTCGTTATCGGTAACCGTTCCTTTTAAACTGATGCCCAAACCGTTTGGTCCTACTGCTTTTACCGCTACTTTTGTGCGGGTGCCGGCAATCATTTCCCCGCCTTCCGGAAAAAACTGAACGTCTGCCGTAGCTGTTGCCGTGCGCAAAGGGAACGTGCTGGTAACCGATTTTTTATCGTTGGTGCTGATGGCGGTAAACAAAGTCCCGGTGGTAAGCGCCGTGTTTTGTTTGCTGGCGATATTTACCGGCAAGAACCCTTTTGGGTCAGTTGTGCCTTTGCCTTTTGCCACGGTTTCGTAATCCACATCTGCATGCCAGCTTACTTTTTTGTTGGCCAAAGGCACGCCGTTTTCGTCCTGAAAATAAACCCCAGCGTTAATTTTAGACGGGTTTTCTTTACTTGTTCCCGAAAAAGAAATGCGCGTTACCACATTGTTTTCGAGCAGATCGCCAATGGCAATATTTTTGTTAAAAAAGTAATCCGGGCCATCGTTGCGCATGTAATTGGTATAAGCGCGGATATGGTAATTTCCTTGTTTGTAAATCAGCGGCTGCAAAGTAACATCGCCGGAAGCCATACTGTTTACAACGGGCAGTTTCAGGGTTTGCACCAATGAATCAGCACTGGTAAAAACATCAACATAAACAATTTTGCTAAGTGGCGAAGGTTCGTGCAAGCCAATGGTTACGTAAGCTTTAAACCATATCGTATCGCCAACGGCATAATAAGGTTTATCAAAGTGGAGGTAAACTTTTTCTATCGGCCGCCCTTCGGCAAATTTTCCGGTTTTGCCAAGGATGGTTTGGAGGCTAACGGTATCTTTTTGCGCAAATGCTTTGGATAAAGGAACCGAAAAAAGTATGGATAAAAGAAGTATCAGTTTGAAACGAGGCATAAATTTGTGTTGTAGCAAAATCAGGCTAATATAACCCTTTCGGCCCAACCTTGTAACAGGCAAATTTAGTTTAACATTTTTTTACTGTTAAAGAAAGGCTTGGAAAGGAAAATTAAGTTTCTTTTTTTTAGCTGATAACGAAAGTTTGTTGAAAAACATTGTCGAGATAAAAAAACAGTGAAAGAGGTATTTATCCAAAACTTAATTAAACAAAAAACGACAGCCGATCTGGCCGTCGTTTTTTATGCTATAAAAGAAGTATTGTTGAATTATTTACTTCGCCTGTGCAAATTCTAATTTCAAATCAATGGTAACATCTTTGCCAACGGTTGCGCCGCCTGCTTCGGTTGCTGCGTTCCATTTTAAACCATAATCAAAACGGTTGATAACGGTATTGGCCTTGAAACCAACTTTGGTATTGCCATAAGCATCTTTGGCCGTTCCGCCGTAGGTAACATCAAATTTTACGGGCTTGGTTACATCTCTGATCGTTAGGTTTCCCATCAAAGCATATTTGTTTCCGGCCAGTTTTTTCATAGAAGTACTTTTAAAAACCATGTTTGGGTATTTTTCGGTATTGAAAAAATCATCGCTTTTTAAATGCTTGTCGCGCATTTCATTGTCGGTATTTACGCTGGCCACATCAATAGAAAAATCAATATTGGCATCGGTAAAATCCGGCTTAGTGTTTACCATCGTTCCTTTAAAGGTCTTAAAATTTCCTTCTACTTCCGAAATCACCAGGTGTGTAACCGTAAATTTAGCAGAAGAATGTGCAGGGTCAACGTTCCATTTGGTTTGTGCAAACAAGGCAGATTGGGTTAAAACCATTGCAGCGGCAATCATTAATTTTTTCATTTTTTGTTTGGGTTAGGTTAGGTATTTATTTTATGCGGTAAAAATAGCATTCCATAAACAACCTTTTGTTAAACAGAAGTCAAAAAGATGTTTAAACATCTTTTTGACTTGTTCACTTAACCAAACTTGCTTCTTGCGAAACTTTATAATCCGGGTCGGCCACGGCCGCTACAATTTGTGCTTGTCCGGCTAAAAATGCCACTGCATATTCCTGGTGCAACACGCGTTTTGGCAGCTCGTTCGGATAAAATTCTAAATCCCACAAGCCGGCTTGGTGCCAAATGGTCAAATGGTCCCAATCCGGCCGGTCAATAATCGGGTAAATGCAAATGCCCCAAAGCGGGATGTTATTTTGAAGGAGGATAGCCGTTTCATCCGCAATATACCGGATCCATTTTGGCCGGTCTTCTTTCGGGTGGCTGGTTTCTGATAAAACAACCGGCCGCTGGTAACGCTGGTAAGCCTCGGTAAGCAAGCTGTTGAACGGACGGAAACGGCTATCGCGCGGCTCGTCAATCCACTTCAAATACTGGTGTGTTGTGCTTACCCATTGGTTGTTGTAGTAATAATTGAAGCCCAAAATATCCAGGTAATTGGTAGAGCCGCCCAGTTCCGGGCAAATCTTCCCCGACAAAATATCCAACACCTGATACTGGTTTTCGTGCAATGCTTTGGCCGCCAAAAGTTCCTCTTCGGTAGCATTTAAGGGCGGCACAATTTGAATCAGTGGTTCTGTTGTCATAATCCTAACGGAAGGGTCAATTTCGCGCATGGCCACAATGCCATCAATGTAAGCGCGCATCAAAGCGTATTTCAAATTCCAGCCCTGGTTTACGGCATAAGGCGTAGTCCCGCGTACTTCGCCGCCCAGCCATGATATGAAACTTGCTTCGTTTATCGGGGTAACAATCAGCGTATCATCCGGGCTGACCGAACGGTAAAAAAGGACAAAAGCACGGCACAAAGCCGAAAAGCGAGGTGTAAAATGCGGATGCGTGGGCGTTAAATCTACCGGAAAACCAAAGTGGCAAATATCCCAAACCTGTTGGATGCCATTGGCTTTTCCTTTTTCAATCATCATCGCAACGGTTGTCCAATCGTATTCGTAGGGCTTTTTTTCGACGTGGCTCCATTGGATTCCTTCGCGCACCGTTTTGATGTTGAACTGCGCCAAATCCTGGTAATCCTGGTCTATCAATTCTAAATGGGCCGTTTCTTTCAGCAAATCCACACGGTTTCCGTAATAATTTAACTGATCGGTGCATTCGTAGCCGGCCATCCAAAAGGAGCGGAAAGGGTTTTTGTTCATTCTTGTAATTTTTGTATCGGAAATATAGGTTTTAACAGAAAGACAGCTATTTTGTGCGGATTATTTTTTACAGGATAAGCAAAAGTTTTTTACGGAACCACAATTTCTCCGCGTAAATAGGTTACGGCTTTTCCCGAAATCAGTACCCGTTCGCCTTTCTGCTCGCACCAAATTTCTCCTTTTCTTGCCGAAAGTTGGTAAGCGCGCATACTGTTTTTACCCAACCTTTTTGCCCAATAAGGGATCAAAGTGCAATGCGCCGAACCGGTAACCGGATCTTCGGGAACGCTGCAAGACGGCGCAAAAAAGCGGGAAACAAAATCAACTTCTTTGCCGGGAGCGGTAACGATAATGCCGATGACATCAATCTTTCCCAACAAAAAGAAATCAGGTTTTAGGTTGATGATGTCTTCTTCCTTTTCGTAAACCACAAAATAATCCCGCGCTTTTTGGATGCTGATTGGAGCAGCTCCGCCTAAAGCTTCCAGTAAAATATCCGGCGTTTTGCAAGGTTGCGGCGGGCGCGAAGGAAAATCCAACGTGTAAAGACCATCTTTTTTAGAAACCGTTAAAGTTCCGGCAACTTTGGTTTTGAATCGGATTTCTTCTCCCGCAAAACCCAATTCGGTAAATAAAATATGTGCCGATGCTAAAGTGGCGTGTCCGCACAGGTCAATTTCCAGTTCGGGCGTAAACCACCGCAGCATAAAACCATCGCCTTTGGGAACGAAAAAAGCAGTTTCGGCCAGGTTATTTTCTAAAGCGATTTTTTGCATGGTTTCGTCGGGCAGCCAACTTTCTAAGGGACAAACGGCGGCCGGGTTTCCGCCAAAAAGCTGGTTGGTAAAAGCATCGGCCTGGTAAATTGCGATTGTTTTCATTAAATTAAATTTGAAGTTGCAATATAGCTTTTCAAAACAAATCCAACTGACTGCTTCTTTTATCACTCATATTTTGTGTTCGGATTTGGTTGACCAGCAAATGTGCTTTTCGCGTTGGTTCCGGGATGCGGTAACCGGAGGCGCATTGTTTCATAATTTCTAAACTTTGTTCCAAGTTGATTTTATGGCCGGGCGAAATAAAAACAGGATTTACTTTATACTTGGTACGAAGTGCTGCGCCGATTACTTCATCCTTATCGTACAATAAACTGGTGGAACCTGCGGCTTCGGGCAAAGTTTCGTACTTGCCAATCAGCAAACTTTTGGCACAACCCAAAGCTGGCGTACCGGTAACCAAACCAAAATGCGTGGCGATGCCCAAACGGCGCGGATGTGCAATTCCTTGTCCGTCTAAAACCATTAAATCCGGTTTTACCTCAAGCAAGTTCCAAGCTTTTAAAAGCGAAGGGATTTCGCGGAACGAAAGCAAACCTGGAATGTACGGAAACGTTGCTTTGCTGATAATCGTTGCTTTGGCCACTTCCTGCAAACCCGGAAAACTCAAAACGATGATGCCGGCGTAAACCGTGTCTTCGTATTTATTAAAAGAAATATCGGCGCCGGCAATGGTTTGGATTGGTTTTAAAAGTGGCTCAATTTGGATTTGTTCGCGCAACTGTTTTTGCAGTTCGATGGCTTGGGCAGGCGAGAGGCTTTCGTATTCCTCCGGTGAAATTAGGGGCATAAAAGAAGCATTTGAACTTAAACCAACATCAATCAAAAGCGTTTGTGCCAAGAACAGAAAACAAAAAAGCCTTCAAAAATTGAAGGCTTTGATTATTTATCCCAAATAGGATTTTAATATTTTACTGCGTGAAGTATGCCGCAAACGTTGCAACGCTTTGTCTTTGATCTGGCGGACGCGTTCGCGTGTCAGCGTAAATTTCTCGCCAATTTCTTCCAAAGAAAACGGACTGTTTGCGCCTAAACCAAAAAACAAAACAATGATTTCCCGTTCGCGCTCAGTTAAAGAGGACAAAGAACGGCGGATTTCTTCGGCCAATGATTCATCAATCAACATCGAATCGGTGTTCGGCTCTTTGTTGTCCAAAACGTCCAGCAATGTATTTTCTTCGCCCTGCACAAAAGGCGCATCCATCGAAACGTGGCGGCCGGAATTGCTCAACGTATCCGAAATTTTATCAACTGTCGTTTCTAATATATCGGCCAGTTCTTCGGGCGATGGTTCGCGCTCGTATTCCTGCTCCAGTTTTGAAAACGCTTTGCTGATCTTGCTTAAAGAACCAACCTGGTTGAGCGGCAAACGCACAATGCGCGATTGCTCGGCAATGGCCTGCAAAATAGATTGGCGGATCCACCAAACGGCGTATGAAATAAATTTAAAGCCTTTGGTTTCGTCAAAACGTTTGGCAGCTTTTATCAAACCCAGGTTTCCTTCGTTGATCAGATCGCCCAGCGTAAGTCCTTGGTTTTGATATTGTTTAGCAACAGAAACAACAAACCGGAGATTAGTTTTGGTCAACCTTTCTAACGCTGCCTGGTCGCCTTCCCGTATTTTCTGCGCTAAAATAACTTCTTCTTCCGCTGTAATTAAATCAACCTTTCCAATTTCGTGTAAATATTTGTCTAACGACTGCGACTCACGATTAGTAATGGATTGAGTTATTTTAAGTTGTCTCATTTATAAATCCTACCTTTTTATAGCTAAATAAAAACATGCGAAAATAAAAAATATCTGTAACTTTTTATTTAAAGATAAAACAAGATTGCTGATTTTTGGTTAAAGAACCTCATTTTTAAGCCGTTAATTGTTGAAACGACGTTTAATGCTTTTTTTACCGCTTAAATTTCATTCAATTTAAATGTTTCATCTAATCGGATGCCTTTTTCTGTTTTTTTGACCGTGCAACATTCTATTTCCGGGTCGTGCTCCATAAAAAGGATGTAATTTTCATCGGCAGCTTCTTCCAGAAACGCCGCTTTTTCTGCCAAAGATTTAAGCGGAAACATATCATAAGCCGGAATATAAGGCAGCGGAATATGGCCAACGGTGGGCAACAGATCGGCCATGTAAACCAACGTTTTGTTTTTGTAACTGATTTTGGGCAACATCATGGCATCGGTATGGCCATTAGCATAAAGCACTGAAATATTGCCGGTAAAAGAAGCATCGGTTGGATGGATAAAATCCAGTTGCCCGCTTTCCTGCAAAGGCAAAATGTTCTCTTTTAAAAAGGAAGCCTTTTCGCGTTCGTTTGGGTTGACGGCCCAATCCCAATGTTGCTGGTTCGTCCAATAAGTCGCGTTTTTAAATGTTGGAACAAGTTTTTCACCTTTCAAAACCACACTTCCGCCAACATGGTCAAAGTGTAAATGCGTGAGGAAAATATCGGTCAAATCATCAATACCAAAACCTAAATTGTTTAATGATTTTTCGAGTGAATCACGTCCATGTAGAAAATAACGGCTAAAGAATTTTTCGCTTTGCTTGTTGCCGATTCCGGTATCCACCAAAATCATTTTTCCTTCATCTTCGATCAACAAACAACGCATGGCCAGTGTAATCAAATTGTTTTCATCGGCCGGGTTTGTTTTGTTCCACAAAGTTTTTGGCACCACGCCAAACATCGCTCCGCCATCGAGTTTGAATAGACCAGTGTTAATAGTGTGGAGTTGCATTTGAGGAATTATTTCAAATTGATTTTTAAATAACTGAATTACAAACTTAGCAACACACAATCAATACTTTTAATATTGGCAAAACCTTTATCAGCAGTTAATAACGGTAATTGCAGAAGTTGGGCAGATGCAGCAATAATCGCATCCGGAAGTTTAATGTTGTTTTCTCTTTTTAAAATAATTGCTAACTCTGATAATTGCTGATTATGATCAACTTTGTAGCAGATGGATAACATTTTTCGAATTAAAAAATCTTCGTCAATATTTAGATTTTTCTTACTTAACAATTCAATTTCTGTAATGTAAGAAAACGCCCATTCTTCCTCTGCAAACGAGGCTATTAAAGGATTTTCATTTAAAAGGTAAATGAAACAGTTCGTATCGACAAGGAATTTACTCCCACTCATCTCTAAGCTTTTTCTGATAGGTAAGGCCGTCTCCGAACTTTCCTTTCATTTTGCCATAAAAGTCCATTAGCTTTGGTTTTTTAGAATTAGTTTTTATTTTTTTTAAAGCAACTTTTATTTCATCCTGATCGGCGTCTTTTTTTATCACAATTACCATCTGCTCGTTTTTGAATGTTAAAGATAGTTATTACGGTTTAATGTTTCCTACTACTTGGTTACCAATTTCAAACCTAATATCGAGGCAATCAGTATAAAAATAAAAAACAGCCGCCAAAAGTCTGCCGGTTCTTTAAACAGTAAAATGCCAACCAAAACGGAACCAGTTGCACCAATGCCAGTCCAAACGGCATAAGCGGTGCCAATCGGAAGTGTTTGGACGGCTTTGTTCAACAGCAATAAACTCAATACAATGCAAATGAAAAAGCCCAAGCTCCATTTAAAGTTGCTGAAATTGTTGGAAAATTTAAGGCAGGTTGTAAAACCAACTTCAAACAAACCACCAAGAATAAGGTAGAGCCAGGCCATTTTTTCAGTTGTGGGTTTTGAGTTGCGGGTTGCCGGTTTTGGGTTGATAAAAGAAGCATTGGGGTCAGTTGCCGGTGTTGAGTTGTAAGTTGCCAGTTCTTCTAATCAAACCGTAACTATCACACCAATTTTTAGCCGATAAAAGAAGCATTGGGGTCAGTTGCCGGTTTTGAGTTGTAAGTTGCCAGTTCTATAAATCAAACCGTAACTATCACACCAATTTTTAGCCGATAAAAGAAGCATTGAGATCGGTTGCCGGTTTTGAGTTGTAAGTTTCCAGTTCTATCTTAAGCTACCTGTTTAAACTTGATATGAACTCACAACTTGCAACCCATAACCGGCAACCGAACCACTACAAGTGAATCACTTCTCCATAGGCATCTGCAGCAGCTTCCATTACCGCTTCGCTCATGGTTGGGTGCGGGTGAACGGAACTGATAATTTCGTGCCCGGTTGCTTCCAGTTTACGGGCGGTAACCACTTCGGCAATCATTTCGGTAACATTGTAACCAATCATGTGCGCGCCCAAAAATTCGCCGTATTTGGCATCAAAAATCACTTTAACAAAACCATCTTTTGCACCGGCGGCACTTGCTTTTCCGGAAGCCGAAAAAGGAAACTTGCCAACTTTAATATCGAAACCTGCTTCGCGCGCCGCTTTTTCGGTATAACCAACGGAAGCAATTTCGGGCGAGCAATACGTGCAGCCCGGAATATTATTATAGTTTAAAGGCTCGGGGTTTTTGCCTGCAATTTTCTCCACACAAATAATCCCTTCGGCAGAAGCCACATGCGCCAAAGCCTGGCCTTTTACAATATCGCCGATGGCAAAAACACCTTCCACATCGGTTTTGTAAAAATTGTCTACCAAAACTTTGCCTTTATCGGTTTTGATGCCGAGTTCTTCCAGTCCTAAATTTTCCAAATTTGTCATCACGCCAACGGCTGAAAGTACAATATCAGCTTCTAAAACCTCCATTCCTTTGGCTGTTTTAACGTTAACCTTGCATTTTTCGCCCGAAGTATCAACCGATTCAACCGTAGAACCGGTCATGATATTGATGCCGAGTTTTTTGAAAGAACGCGCCAGTTGTTTGGAAATATCTTCATCTTCCACCGGAACAATGTTGTCCAAATATTCTACGATCGTTACTTTGGTGCCGATAGAATTATAAAAATAAGCAAACTCGACACCGATGGCACCGGAACCAACCACGACCAAACTTTGCGGTTGTTTCGGCAAGTTCATGGCCTGGCGGTAACCAATCACTTTAACGCCGTCTTGTTTCAAATTTGGCAATTCGCGCGAACGGCTGCCCGTTGCCAGGATGATGTTTTTAGCGGTATAATTTTTGGTTGAACCGTCGGCGGCTTTCACTTCGATGCTGCCTTTGCCTTTCAGTTTCCCGGTTCCCATGATCACGTCAATCTTGTTTTTTTTCATCAAAAACTGGATGCCTTTGCTCATGCCATCCGCCACGCCGCGGCTCCTTTTGATGATGCTGCCAAAATCAACTTCGCTGCCGTTAACTTTCAGGCCATATTCTTCTGCATGGTTGATGTACTCAAAAACCTGGGCACTTTTTAACAAAGCTTTAGTTGGGATACAGCCCCAGTTTAAACAAATGCCGCCTAAAGATTCCTTTTCGATAACTGCCGTTTTTAAACCCAACTGCGCCGCACGGATGGCAGCAACATAACCGCCCGGGCCGGTGCCAATCACTATAAGATCGTAATCCATAATTATTTATTTTATAAAACCTGTTTTCAGATCAGCTTCAAAGCTAAATAAAATAGGTGTTTGTTTAAAGTAAAAGTGTTTAAGGGGCCAAGAGCAGCAAAATGCAGTTTTTGAAACAAATAGCAAAAAAATATTGAATTAGCAATAAAAAGAGGGCAATTTATTGTTAATGTGTAAAAAAAAGGCAGAAGTGTTAAGAAATTAATTGTTAAAGTTAACATTAACTTAATGTTTGGCTTTTTCTAACCGTTATCTTTGCAGCATTAAAACAGGCTACTATTTAAACAATCAATTCACTAACAAATTTTTTATGAGGAAGAATTTACTTCTGCTTTTGTCCTTTTTTTGTTTGATGCAGTTTTATAGCTCTGGTGTTTTTGCACAGGGTGTTACTACGGCTTCATTCATTGGCTTGGTTAAGGATAACCGGGGTCCGCTCCCAGGGGCTACGGTTACGGCTATCCATGTCCCATCCGGAACCAAGTATGTTACCGCAACCCGTGCCGATGGCCGTTACAACCTTCCGAACGTTCGGGTAGGCGGGCCTTACACTGTCCGGGTTTCTTTTTTGGGTTTAAATGATTATGTACAGGAGAACTTAACTACAACTTTAGGACAAGAGTTAAGGGTAGATGCAACCCTGGCCGAAACTACAACAACCTTGAAAGAGGTAACCGTTACGTCAGGGCAAAACCAGGTTTTTGACGAATCACGGACCGGTGCGAGGCAAACTATAACCCGGCAACAAATTGACCGTTTGCCAACAGTAAATCGTTCTTTGCAAGATTTTACACGCTTAACCCCATCGGCAAACGGTTTAAGTTTTGGTGGCCGGAGCAGCAACTTCAACAACCTTACGGTTGACGGTGCTTTGTTTAACAACTCTTTTGGTTTATCCGGTACTTTGGGCGGTCAAACCAATTCTCAGCCTATTTCTTTGGATGCAATTGAACAGATTCAGGTGGATATTGCACCTTATGATGTCCGTCAGGGCTTTTTTACCGGTGCGGGTATCAATACTGTAGTTCGTTCGGGTACAAACAATTTTCGCGGAACCATTTATGGTTTTACCAGAGGTGTAGGTTTGACGGGCTATCACGCAGGTTTAAATGATTTGCCTAAAACGCCTTTCACTTACAACCAGCGTGGCGCAAGCATTGGCGGCCCGATCATCAAAAACAAATTGTTCTTTTTTGCTTCCGGCGAACAGGAACGTTCCAGCCTTCCCGGTACAACTTATACAGCGTTACAACCCGGCCAAACTGCAGGCGGTACGGTTTCTCAGGCAGATGCTGCAAGTTTAGATGCCATTAGCAATTACTTGCAAACTAAATACAATTATAACCCGGGCCCTTATCAGGGTTATAACTACCATACCTACAGCGATAAAGCCACTGTAAAGTTAGACTGGAACATCAACGATAAAAATACGCTAAGTGCAAAGTATTTTTACTTGAAATCATATCGTGAAGTAAACGCGAGCAACTCGGGTATTACAAATGCCGGTGTTGGTTTTGGTACTTCACGCGCACCGTCTTTAACCACTTTGCCGTTTTTTGGTTCGGGTTATCAAATTAACAACAACTTCAACATTGGCATTATTGAGTTGAACAGCCGCATTAGCAACACGATTTCCAATAAATTAACAGCCGGTTATTCTGCTTTGCGTGATTACCGTAACGTGTTGGGAAGTTCTAGTATCCCAATGGTTGATATTGGTAATGGCAGTGGAGGGTTGTTGACCAGTTTTGGTTATGAACTTTACAGTGCCGGAAACTTACTTTCTACCAATACCACACAATTATCAGATGATTTGACCTTTTTTGCCGGAAAACATGAAATTGTAGTTGGTACAAGCAATCAGTTGAATAAATATGTAAACGGTTTTGCCCCAAATTACAACGGTTTATACACTTATAACTCGGCTTCCGACTTCCTGACTAACCAACCTGCAGCCGCCTATACCGTTCGTAATTCTGCATTGCCAAGCGGTCAATTTCCTTTTGCCAATCTTTCTGCCTACAACTTGAGTTTTTATGCACAAGACAGGTATAATGTTGCCGAGAACTTTAAACTTACTTATGGTGTACGTGCCGATTACAACTATTTCCCTGTTACAACTGATCCCAACCCAAATGTTGCTGCTTTAACTTTTCAGCAAGGTATTAAATTGGATGTATCTCATTTGCCAAAAAGCAGGGTTTTGTTTTCTCCGCGTGTTGGTTTTAACTGGGACGTGAATGGTGATAAAAATACACAAGTCCGTGGTGGTACAGGTGTATTTACAGGTTTAGTGCCTTATGTTTGGATATCTAACCAATTGTCGAATACTGGTGTTTTGTTTGGATCTTATACGATAACCAAAACTGCTACTCCAAACGATCCCCGTTTGTTGTTCAACCCAAATACTGAAGCAAACCGCCCGGCCCCGGGAACCGCTCAGGCCAATACTTCTTATGAAGTTGATGCAACCTCACGCGATTTTAAATATCCGCAGATATTCAGGACTAACTTAGCAATTGATCAGAAACTGCCTTTTGGTATTATCGGTACCATTGAAGCTGCTTATACCAAAGATATCAATGCGGTTTATCATCAAAACATTGCACTTTCTGACACTTACACTACTTTGCCCGGTGTTGAAGGTCAAATCAGATATACTGCGAGGACCATGTTTACCGGAAACACAGTAACCAATCCTGCTATTCCGCAAGCTATTTACATGAGTAATACCAACAGGGGTTTCTCGTATTTCATCACAGGCCAGTTACAGAAAAACTTTACCACTGGTTTATATGCCAACATTGCTTATACCAGATCAAAAGATGTGAACGATGGCGGTTCTACTGCAGCAACAATTTGGAGTACCCGCCCGGTAGTTGGAAACCCGAATTCAACAGCTTTGTCCAACAGTTCATACGTTCAGCCAAATCGGGTAATTGCAGCTTTATCTTACAAAAGAGATTACCTGAAACATGGTTCAACCTCCATCGGTATTTTCTTTGAAGCAGCTAACAACGGAGCTATTTCTTATATCACCAGCGGCGACCCGAATAACGATGGCGCAACAAACGATTTGATGTATATCCCCAAAAACCAAAGTGATATCATCATAGTGAGGGATAATGCAACGGACCCACGTACGGCCGACCAGGAATGGGCACAACTGGATGCTTTTATCAAACAAGACCCTTACTTAAGCAAACACAGAGGTGAATATGCACAAAGAAACGGAGCTATTTTGCCATACTTTAAAAGGGCTGATTTAAACATTACCCAGGATTTCTACATAGACTTGAAAAACGGAAAACGCAACACGTTGGAGATTTCTTTCAATATGGTAAACTTGGGCAACTTCCTGAACCCAAATTGGGGCTTGTACCAAACTACTTATAACGGTTTCACAGGAGGCACTATTAGCCTTTTATCGTACAAAGGAATTGACCCGGCAAGCGGCAGGGCAACCTACTCTTTCCCTTATCAGGATAGAAACAACTTAGTGCCTGTAACTACTTCTTTCCGCCCGAGTACTTCTTTAGGTACAACTTGGCAAGCACAAATTGGTGCACGTTACATCTTTAATTAATTGTAACACTTTTAAAACCATTCATTAAGAGCTTAATTACATGACACGACATAATTTTAACAAAGCGGTAGCAGCAGCCTCAATTGCGCTTCTTCCGGCTATGCTTTTTTCTGCTTGTAAAAAAAGCAACAATCCAGATGTAATGCCAACTGCCATTACAACAACGGGCGTGGTAACCACACTTGCCGGCAGCGGTGCTTCCGGTTTTACAAACGGAACAGGCACAGCAGCTTCGTTTTACAACCCATACGGCGTAGCTGTAGATGCATCAGGCAATGTTTATGTAGCCGACCAGCAAAACTACGCCATCCGTAAAATCACTTCCGCAGGAGTTGTAAGCACACTTTCCGGAAATGGTAATTCCGGCAGAACTAACACTTCAACCGTTGGCATTTCTGCTTTGTATAATAGTCCAACAGGTGTTGCAGTAGATGCAGCAGGCGCAGCCGTTTACGTAGCCGATTTTGGAAACAACGAAATCCGTAAAATTGTAACCGCAACAGGAGCAAGCAACGGAACTGTAACCGTATTGGCAGGAAGTGCCACAGGCGCAACAGGCAGTGCCAACGGAACAGGAACGGCTGCAACTTTTAACGGTCCGGCCGGGGTTGCTGTTGATGCTACCGGTAATGTTTACGTAGCTGATTTTAACAACAATTTAATCCGTAAAATAACGGCTGCCGGTGTGGTAACTACGCTTGCCGGCGGAAAAGCCGGTAATGCAAATGGTACAGGAACCGCAGCTTCTTTTAACGGCCCAAGAGGTGTGGCTGTAGATGCTGCCGGTAATGTTTATGTAGCCGATGCCAACAACAACCTGATCCGTAAAATCACCGCTGCCGGTGTGGTAACCACATTGGCCGGTAATGGTTCTGCGGGTAATGTTAGCGGTGCTGCAAACGCTTCTTCTTTTAACTATCCAAGCGGCGTAGCGGTTGATGCAACAGGCGTGGTTTATGTAGCAGACAGCAATAACAATTTGATACGCAAAATTGGGACTGATGGAACGGTAACATCTGTAGCCGGAAGCGGATATTTAACTTTAAGGACGCCGTTTAATGCACCGGTTGGTGTAGCGGTTGATGCTGCCGGAATGCTTTACGTAGCTGATGCTTACCGCCACATCATTCAAAAAGTTAAACAATAATTAGTTGTTTTTTTGATCGTAACTTATATAGCATAATCCTGAAAGCACAAGCTTTCAGGATTTTTTTGTTTAAAACCCATTTTTATCTTTTCCGTAAAACCACAACTATTCCTACTTTTATATTGATGCGGTTTCCGAAACATTTTCTCCTGATACTTCTTTTACCACTACTTTTTTCGGCTTGCAAATCGCGCAAGCACCAATTAAAAGGGCAGCCTGGCGAAATTGTGCAGCCTTCGGCTTTGATCTCCCAAAAATATTCGCAATTGATGGGCGTGGAGGAAAGCAGCATCAACAACGGCCGTTTATATACTTTTATTGACCAATGGATGGGCACGCCTTACCGTTTTGGCGGGTTGGATAAAGATGGGATTGATTGTTCCGGTTTTGCTTTGCTGCTGGAGCAACAGGTTTACGGCATCAATTTGCCGCGGATGACAAGCCAGCAGGTTAACACCATCAAACGGAAATACGAAGAGCAGTTGCAGGAAGGCGATTTGGTTTTTTTCGATTTTGACGGGAAGAAATTTAGTCATGTCGGCATTTACCTGCAAAACGATTTCGTGGTACATGCCAGTACCAGAAAGGGGATTATGCTGGTCAAGCTGCACGACCCGGCGATGTACAAATATTTCTCACGCTGCGGATCGGTTATTGCCGGACAATGATTTTATACCGGTAAAAGAAGCATTGCCGGTTTTTCATTCAAGAAGAATACTATTCAGCATTATTTCTTGACCAGGGTAAAATGCGAATTATCCGATTCGTACATGGTTTGATAAAAACCTGCAATTTCAGCATACATTTCTTTCGGATAAGTCCCGGCATTTAATTGTATTTTTCTTAAGTAAACCAGCTTCCCGTCCTCCAGTTCAACCTTTGCCGTATAACTTCCGAAAGAAGTGTTAACTTGTACATTTCTTGGCCGTTCTTCTACTTTATAATCCTCCGGAAGTTGGTAAACGATCTCATCCTGATCCACATAACCGTTGTTGATACAAACCGGAAACACGCGGTTGCGTACTTCTTTTAACGGCCTTTTTACAAAGTTTACGCGGTTGATCGGCACAATAAAGCGTCCGTCGTTTTCGGCACCGTAATTTTGTGCTTCAAAGTTTAGTGTTTCCAATGTAACCGGTTGCTGCGTTTTTTCCTGTTTCAGCTTAAAAGATTTAATGTCGAGGTTATCAATCAAATAAACCTGCTGCAAATTTTTCAATTGTTCCTGGTATGGTTCATCAATCAAGTCTTCCCGGTTATCGTACTGCTCGCCTTCGTACCGGGTTTCCATTTTGCCGTTCAGCGTACCGTTTTTGTTGATCGAAAAAGTACAATTACGGCTTTGAAGATTGGCCGAAGTTTTGATTTCCGGTGTCCGCATCAGCTTTCCGCCCTGATCTGTGCAGGCCACCACGTTTCTGCCGTCGGTAAAATCGCCCAAAAAGCCGAAGGGGATTTGTTTGCTGGTACATTCAAGCCAGGTGGTGTCGTTTTTGAAAGGCAAACATAAAATAATATGGTTGCCCTGCAAACTGGCAAAACCGGCATCAATGCTTCTTTTACGGCTATGATCTCCATAAACAATGCAGTAATACGAATCAATACCGGCAACTTTAAGCAAACCACGCATGTAGTTGACCAAACCTTTGCAATCGCCATAACCTAAACGGTCAACTTCACTTGCCAAAATTGGCTGATACCCGCCAACGCCAATTTGCACGCTGATGTAGCGTGTTTTTTGCTGCATGTATTCGTATATTTTTTTGGCTTTTTGTTTCGGATCGGGAATATCTTTCACCAGATCGCGGATATAAGCAGCCGTTTCTGCCGGAATTTCATCGCGCCCTTTTAACAGCGTATTGCTCATCCATTTACTAAAACCTTCCCAATTGTTGAAAGAACCAGGTCTGCCGCCAAAAGAGAATTTTTCGGGGACCACTTCCACCGAAGTTAAAAACGTATGCGGATCGGGCAAAAAAGGTTCTTCACGTACCGCTTTGACATTGTTGATCTGCCAGCTATAAACCTTTTGGTCTTTTAGCAATTCGGTTTGCATTTTGCCCGAAAAGTTACTTTCATGGATACGTAAATTCAAATCCGGCTTGCAGATGATTTTGTAAGAACTGTTTTCCACCGCCATTTCAGAAGAATAAGCTGGTAAAAATTTGGGCAAAACCAAGCTTTGCCGCTGTTTCAATTCGTACTCAAACTTAATGGTGTAAGGGTACGTGTTTGTGCCGGGTTTATAATATTTAACGCGGTCATCTTCGTACAAAGAAAAATTGCTGATGGCACTGTTGTCGGTAAAATCTTTTTCCGAAAACTTTCCTGCTGGCAAGCCAAACTGGTTGTAAATACTGCCTTTCACCATTTTAAGCTGTCGGCCTTTATCATAATTGATCACGATCCGTGCAAAGTCGTCGCCGTTTTTGTTCATGATCGTGATTGCTTCTTTTACATGGTAAATTACGTTGTCGGCTTCTTTAATTTCAATTGTTTCTTCCGAGTTGCGCACAATTGCATTGGCATACGGTTTCAGCCCCTGCGGAATGGAGGCAACGTCGTACAGGTTTTGAGCAAAACCGGCCGAAGCCAAACAAATCAAAAAAAAGCCTGCTGCTATGGTTTTCATTTTTTCTTTTTGAAGGTGATGTTTGTCCTTTCGGTCTGCACGATTTTGTTGAACAGTTCTTTTAAGTAAGGGTATTCTTCGGGTTCGTAAACCGATTTGTCTAACTGTTTCAGCTCAGTAAAACTAAACTCGTTGCCGTCCACGGAACTCTGGGAAATGTAACGTCCGCCTTTTAAAGGCAGGCTCAAACCTACCGAAGTTGGTTTGCTGATTACTTCATATTGTGCCGGAAAATTCAAACGCAACATGATTTTGGTTTCCGAAGGTGCGCCCCAATCCACCGGATATGTTCTGTCGGCCAGTTTAAAAGGGTTTTCGGTAATCCTGTCCATAAAAAACGGGTTAAACGAAAACCTGTCTTCGTCTGGCTTTTCGTAGGCGTTCATTTCAATTTCGTATTCTTCGCTCAAAGGCAACTCATTGTTGTCCAGGTTTTTTACGTCCGATTTCAGGATTTTGATCTTAGGCATGTTGTCATCCAGGCTCTCTACATATTCGTCTATGCTGTTAAACTTTTTGATCTTTTTCCGTTTGTTGTAAGCTTCGTAACCAAAAGAATAATTGTTGACCGTCCCTTTAATTTTCCCGTTTTCTTCTATGTTAAGCGTGATGGTGTAGAGCGAACTTTCTTTTTGTGAAGCTTTCAGATCGGCCCAGTACGAAGGTTTTTCCAGGCTGATCACGCGTCCCTGTTCGTTAATGCAACGGACGGGCAGCAAACCAAAGGGCAGGAGCGGATCGGTTGCATCGAGCAAATACTTTTTTTCGCCGATTTCTACCTGCGCCACCACATAATCAAAGTCGCTGACAACCGGAAAAATTTTATTGACCGAACCGTTATCACGTGTAGAAAGAATGACCGCTTCTGCCGGCAAACCAGCGGCCGACAAAGCAGAAACCAGCGAAAGGTTAATATCCGCAGAACTGCCCGTGCGACGGTCTAATGCTTTTTTTATGCCGCCCGGGCTATAAACGCCGTATTCATCGTTCCATTTAAACCATTTTTGCAGATACAAATAAACTGCTTTTGCTTTGCCCAAATCATCTGTTGCGCCTTGCGTTATGCCTGCAATTTTATCTTTAAATAAGTCTTTCCGCTTCATTTGTTTGCCAAACATTTCGTTTGTTTTCAGTTCATAATCAATGTCTTTCCATTCTTTGGTCAGCTTGTGTTTAACGCCGTTGTAATCGCTGTAATCAGACAGTTCAAAATACAGGGCCGAAACAAAATTGGAAGGCGCCGTCATGTATTTTTCTTCCACAAAAGCCGGAACATCAGCCATCGTATAAGTCAGCACAGAACAATCTGCCCTTAAACCGCCGCCCGGTGTAAAACAATCGCGGGCCAGGTCCGAAGTGTTTTTGCTCAGTTTTTTGCTTCCGCGAAGCACCACGTTATAATTATAAACGGCCGGGATGCGTGCCACATATTCACTGTAAATTTTGGGCATGTCTGATTGAAAGTTCCAGCTTTTAAAATTGAAAATGAACGGCGAAACCAGCGTGTATTTGTATTCGATGATGGACCCTTCTTTCAAATTCGGCATCGCAAACTTGACCTGGTTGGTGTATTGGGATTTGTTGATGTTGTAGATGCTGGTTTTTTCGAGCGGGGCAGACCGTATCAAACCGTTCTCATCTTTGCTGAACGTTACGCCTTCTAAATCTTCCACGGTTTCTTCCCGGCCTTCCTGTTTACGCAGGCGGATAAGGACATCGCCATGTTCAAAACCTTTGCTGTTCAGGATTTTGATTTTTACGTGGTACTGAAACACCAGCGGCGTGTTGTCGCGGTTGCTGATGGTTGCCGTGCCAAACTCTTTTAAAACCACGGCATTCGCGCTGGAATCTTTGCTGTAAGTTTTCATTTCCAGCTCTTCGTGGGTTGGTTTTCCAAACTCAAAGTCTTGCGCGTGCGCATTTATCCCTGCCAAAAGCAGCAAATAAACAAGTAAATGTTTTTTCAAATGTGAAGAAGGTTAGGTTAACCAATAGTAGAAATTTATACGGATATTTTATAACCTTTGTTCATAAAAAAACAGGCATAAAAGAAGCATTGCCTGTTTAAAACCGAAGCCGGATTTTTTGGTTTTGATGGTTTTTACGACCTTAGCACTTTATTTACTGCATGAAATTAAATTTAAAACGCCCGCTTGCCTTTTTCGACCTGGAAACAACCGGTGTACACATTGGCAACGACCGGATTGTAGAAATTTCGGTGATCAAAATCCACCCGGACGAAACGGAAGAAGTAAAAACCTGGCGCGTTAACCCGCAAATGCCGATCCCGCTCGAATCGTCTTTGGTGCATGGCATTTACGATGAGCATGTGAAAGACGAGCGCGCTTTTAAAGAACTGGCCGCAGAAATTTCCGGGTTTTTAGGCAACAGCGATTTGGCCGGATACAATTCCAACAAGTTTGATATCCCGATGCTGATGGAAGAATTTATTCGTGCCGAAGTGGATTTCGATTTGGAAAACCGGCATTTTGTAGATGTACAAAATATTTTCCACCAGATGGAGCAACGCACTTTGCGCGCTGCTTATCAGTTTTACTGCGGAAAAGACATCATCAACGCACATTCTGCCGAAGCGGATACCCGCGCAACCATGGAAGTTTTGCTTGCCCAAATTGCAAAATACGAAGGCGCAGAATGGGAAAATAAAAAGGGCATAAAAACAGTACCGGTGGTAAACGATGTGGAAGCTTTGCACCAGTTTACCAATTTATCCAAGCCGGTTGATTTTGCCGGAAGGATGGTTTTTAACGAAGCAGGCGAAGAGCTTTTTAATTTTGGCAAACACAAAGGCAAAAAGGTGGAAGATATTTTCCAGATCGAGCCAAGTTACTATGCCTGGATGATGCAGGGCGATTTTCCGTTGTACACCAAACGCCGGTTGGAAGCGATTTATAAACGCTGGACGGCGAAAAAGAACGCCGCCAAACCACAGCAGCCAAAACCAGAAACTCAGCATAAACCGGAAGTTCAGCATAAATCCGAAGTGCCAAAGCAGGAGCAGGCCAAACCGGAACAGCCAAAACCTGATAACCAGCAGCCGAAACCATATTTCAAACCAAACCGGCCAGAAAACCAGCAACCAAAGCCGCAGCAAAGGCCGCAACATAAACCCCATCATCCGCAACAGCCACGCCACGACGATAAACCCGCCGAGCCGATCAATGACGATATGTTGGCGCAGTTAAAGTTGAAGTTTGGAAAGTAGCGATACTGTTTTTATCGGTATAAAATTGGTGTTGTTTAAATTAGCGACACTTTTTTTATGCCGGTAAAAACAGCATTCAACCATTCTTTAAAAAATCAATATTCCTTTTTAAACCTGCAAACTTCGTCCGTTTTACCGCCGAGTTTTTAAAGACTTTTTTAAAGGTGTCTTCCGTAATTTCTTCCCAATCGGCTTTCGT
>CAXTKQ010000028.1:20296-33103 GCA_964244955.1 uncultured Sphingobacteriaceae bacterium
GGACAAAAGTTCTGGCGGCGGCTGGAAAGATGGCTCGTTGTGCAAAACAGAAAAGCGGTTCCAGGGGCAAACATCCTGGCAAATATCGCAGCCAAACATCCAATTGTCGGTTTTGCCTTTAAACTCTTGCGGGATTTCGTTTTTCAGTTCGATGGTTAAGTAAGAAATGCAACGGCTGCCATCTACAACGGCAGGCGCAACAATGGCTTCAGTCGGGCAGGCATCGAGGCAGCGCGTGCAAGTGCCGCAATGGTCTTTAGTTGGTTCGATGTCGTATTCCAGTTCCAAATCAACAATTAGTTCGGCCAGAAAAAAGAAGGAACCTTTTTGCTTGCTGATGAGGTTTCCGTTTTTTCCGATCCAGCCCATTCCTGCTTTTTTGGCCCAGGCGCGGTCTAAAACCGGTGCCGAATCAACAAAAGCACGTCCGCCAACCTCGCCGATTTTTTCCTGGATAAAAGCTAACAATTGAAACAGTTTTTGCTTGATGACATCATGATAATCGGTGCCAAAAGCATAATTAGAAATTTTTGGAGCTTCGGGATCGTGCTGTTTTTGCGGGTTAAAATAATTTAAACCCAAAGAGATAACCGATTTGGCGCCATCTACCAGCAAGCGCGGGTCGAGGCGTTTATCAAAATGGTTTTCCATATAAGCCATTTCGCCGTGGAAACCTTGCTTCAACCAGTTTTCCAGGCGCGGCGCTTCCTCTTCCAAAAAACCGGCTTTCGCAATACCGCAAAACAAAAATCCCAGCTTTTGGGCTTCTGCTTTGATTAATTGGCTGTACTTGAATGGATTGGATTGCATTATTAACGCAAAGATAAGTACATTGCATAATGTAAACAGCAACCGTTCTGCGTTATGCTTAACAAATTTATGGTGCTAAAAGAAGCATCGTTTTTGGTTCTGTTAAGCTTTTTTCAGGATAAAAATATTTTAAAAAAAACTTTTATTTGCTAATTTATTTAGTATTTTTGATTGTTCTAAATTTAGAAACCCTAACAATTATGCAAACATTTGATTTAGAATTGCGGGTAAAAACTTTCGGCTCGGTAATTACCTGGGAAATTTTTTTGGAGGATGTAACCGACAGAAACCGGCGGGTTAAAGATTGGTTACAAGCGGATGGTTTCCGTTACAAAAAACTTCCAAGTTATACCATTCAAGATGATGTTTTAACTGTTTTTGCAGGCAGTCAGGGCATCATCGGCGGAACTTTGACTTGTGAAGTTTTGATTAACAATATTAGCCAGCCGGAAAAACTGATTTCAAAAGTGGAAGAAACAGAATATGCAAAAGTTAATTACCAGATTGGATGAAAAAACTGTACTTATTGTTTGCTGTTTTTATGCTGGTAAAAACAGTATCGGCACAAGTTTTATTGGAAGATAAAGACGGCGACAAAATTGTAAACAACAACATTTTGGTTAACCCGCAAGTTAGCCGTTTGTCGCTTATTAAAGTAAATACCGGCGACCAATCGTTGGGCTTTAGTTATTTTACGTCGTCTGCCTTGCACGATCCGGCAAAATATGCAGTGCAGGAATTTGGGTTGAAAGCATCGCCAACGGCAGGTTACGCGGCCGTGTTCCGTAATGGGCAGTTTTCGCCTGGCATCAAAGCCAATTATGGTTTTACGCTGGTCAACCCGTTTAACCGTGCAACCACAAGTAAAACAGTTGACTGGCTGGGCGTTGATTTGGGCTACAATTACGATAAATATTTGCTGTACCAGCCAACATCAGCTTTTGCAGACCAGTTGTACAACAAAATTTCGCAGACCTATTTTGCAACGCTTAGTTATAATTTTTTGCTCAGCAGCAAGTTTATCATCAACTTAAAAACCGGCTACAACAGGCGCAACAATTATGCAGATTTAAGTTCGGTGGAAGTGAACGACATTGCCACAATTAATAACGGGACTACGCGAAGGCAAATTGTTAGTTCGAGTACGGCCAGCCAGGGGAATTATGTAGAATATAATGCTTTTCCGCAAGTGGTGTCTTTTACAAGGGCAACGCAAACAGATGACCCAAGTTCGGAAAATGCAAGTAAGTTGAGGCTGGGCTATACCTTGTTTGTAAAAAACCAATTTTCATCTTACTTAAACAAAACCGATGCCGGCGTTATCTTTTTCCTGACCAAACAAGATAAAAGCGGTATCCGGAACCCCGTGCTTGGTTTTATCATTCAGGCCGTAAATTTGTTTGACACGCAGCATTTGGACAACGGCTTGCAAAACCGTATCCGCGTTGGTTTTACAACAAACTTTTCTTTGTGATAATGCGTAACTTAAAACCAGCAGCCGTTATAATCCCAACCGTTCTAAAAAAAATTAAAATTTTACTTTACAATCCGGTTTTTTTAGTTTAGCTTTATTTTATTGATAATCCGATAGTTAATCAAGCCGCACCTGTTAATTTCAGCGCTAAAGTATTTAACATTATCATCAAACCATTAATCAACCAGCATCTATGGATACCCGTAAACATTCCATTTCGTATGCTTCTTTTATCACCAAAACTTACCGTTGGTCAATTGCTTATTTACAAAGAAAAAGGGCATTTAAATATGTAACGCTGTTGTCTGTAGTCCTGTTTTGCACTTTAACGCGTTACGTAGTGCTTTCTTTGGATAAAACCGAAGTAAGGCAAACCCAGGCAAAGCCGGTCAGATTTAAATTGTTAAAACTTCCGCTTGTACGGGCAAAAGCTATTTTAAAAAGCGAAGCCGCGGCAATGAACCGACAATACCGGCACAAAACAAAACCTTTAAGCTTTAAAAATGCCAAAAGCAACAGCCTGTACATTTATGCCTTAAACTGATGTAAAATTAGATGAAACGCATTGTTACCTGCTCGGACGGGACCTGGAACAGGCCCAACGAAACCTACAAGGGAAAACGGGTAACCACCAATGTGCAAAAAATTTTTGAAGCGATTTGCAACAGCGACGACCGGCAAATAGCACAAATCAAGTTTTATGACGAAGGCATTGGTTCGGACGGTTCCTGGTTTTCGAGGCGGATGGACGGTGCCACCGGAAAAGGCATTGACGACAATATCCTGAGCGCTTACAAATTTATTTTATGGAACTACGAACCGAACGACGAACTTTATTTGTTTGGTTTTAGCCGGGGCGCCTACACGGCAAGAAGTTTGGCCGGGTTGATCCGTAATTGCGGCATCCTTAAAAACAATGATTTATCACTGATAAAAGAAGCATACCGCATTTACCGCGACCGTAATTTTGTTACCGACCCGAACGGGGAAGAGGCGATGGCTTTTAAGCAAAAATACAGTTACTACAACCTGCGCATCAAATTCATTGGTGTTTGGGATACGGTTGGCGCGCTCGGGATCCCGTCGCGCTGGTTCCAGTGGTACAACAATAAAAAATACCAGTTTCATGACACCAAGCTCAGCAGCATTACAGACTACGCTTACCAAGCATTGGCCATTGATGAAAAACGGAGCAATTTTACGCCAACTTTATGGGAAAAAAGCGATAAAGTGGTGCGCGGCGAAGTGCAGCAGGTGATGGAACAGGTTTGGTTTCCGGGCGTGCATTCCAACATTGGCGGCGGTTACCCGGATGCAGGTTTGAGCGACCTTGCCTTAAATTGGATGGTAAACAAAGCAAAAGCCGCAGGCTTGGGTTTTGAAAAGAAGTATTTGAACGAGCATTTAAAACCCGATGCAGCGGGAACTTTGTACAATTCTAAAGTCTTTCCCTTTAATTTACTGCCGGATTATCTTCGCCCGGTTTGTAAAAACCCTTTGGCAAACGAATTGGTGAACGGGGCCGCTTTTGAAAGAATGAAAACTGTGCCTGGTTACCAGCCCCAAAATTTAGCAGGATTGGCTTCACAACAAAGTGTTGCTTAAAAAAACACCGGTAAAAGAAGCATTGCCGCAGGCCCTAAATTTACAGGCATAAAAGAAGCATTATAAATTATTACGACAGAAATTGAAACAGGCATTTTTCCTGCAAAATTTATTTTGGCAACCAGTCGTCCTTTCGTTTGCTGGTGCGTTGAAGATTAACATTATCCCAATCAAGTCAAAAATAAACTTCTTATATTTAAGGATTATAAACCAGCCCAGCCTAACTTGCTACAATTATTGCAACACTATTAGTTTGTTAGCGTAGAAGCAACGGTATGAATATCAAAGCCTAAAATGTCTAATTTGCATATCCGCCCTTATATTTTAACTGTTACGGCCACCTGGCACTATCCTGTTGCCGGTATTGTTTTTATGCTGGCAGTTGTGCTTTTCGCTTATCTGCAATTTAAAAAAATATACAAAAAGCAAGCAATTGCAGAAGCCAATGAAAAGGCAAGCGAAGCAAAACGGAAGGAAAACGAAAAACTTTTGCAGGCTGTAATAGATAATTGTCCGGTAAATATTTTTTTAAAAGATACCAACTCGCGCTATACGCTGGTTAACAAAAACATAACCCAAGCATTAAAATTAGAATATAAAGACTTTATAGGCAAAACACAAATGGAGGCATTCGGGCATCTCCATGCGGAATTTGTTTTAGAAAGCGAAGACGAAGTGCTGAAAGAAGGCAAGGTGCATGAATCAAAACAATGGTTGAACGTTGACGGCGAAAGCAGGTGTTTTTTAACAACTAAATTTCCTTTGTTTACCGGGCAGGGCACCATATTTGGGCTCGGCGGGATTGCCACAGATATTACCGAACAAAATAAGTATGAGGTTGAATTGCTGAAGGCACGCGAAACCTCCGAAGCTGCCAAAAATTCGCAGCAACTTTTTTTGGCCAACATGAGCCATGAGATCAGGACGCCAATGAACGGTATTATCGGTATGTCAAACCTGCTTGAGGCCACACCGCTGAACGAAGATCAAAAAGATTATGTAAACGTGATTAAGCAGTCGTCGAACATATTGATGCTGCTGATCAACGATATCCTGGACGTTTCTAAAATGCAGGCCGGGATGCTGAGGCTGGAAAAAATACCTTTCGAGGTAAGGGAATCCGTGAAACACATCTACCTCAGCTACAAACCTTTGGCCGATGAAATGGGCATTTATTTACATTGCCACGTTGACCCTTTGATCCCCGAATATTTATTGGGCGACCCATTGCGCTTAAACCAGATCATTTCTAACCTGGTAAACAATGCCATTAAATTTACTGTCCAAGGCGGTGTAAATGTTGATGTCGGCGCTGTAGAAACCGAAAGCGGTTCATTTGAACTTAAAATTGTAGTGGCCGATACCGGAATTGGCATTCCACCGGATAAAACCCAAGCTGTTTTTGAAAGTTTTACCCAAAGCAGCAGCAGCACAACCCGGAAATACGGCGGTACAGGCTTGGGCTTGGCAATCGTAAAAGAACTGGTAGAACTGCAAAACGGCACAATAAATTTAGTTACCAAGCTGAATGTGGGCAGCACTTTTACGGTGGTAATCCCGTTTGAAAAAGCGGTTGCAGCAAAAAACCAGTTGCGGCAAAGCATACAACTACAAAAATTTTCTTCCTTAAAAAATAAAAAAGTTTTGGTGGTAGAAGATAACCTGATTAACCAAAAAGTGGCGCGCCAGATTTTGTTGAACGCTGATTTAGGCGTAGTTGACATTGCCGATAATGGCTTTATTGCTTTGGAAATGCTGCAAAATGCTGCTTACGATGCTGTTTTAAGGGACTTGCAAAGGCCGGAGATTGACGGCTTAGAAACCAGTCGCCGCATCCGAAACGATTTGAAACTAACGCTGCCCATTATTGCGCTTACCGCTTCCGTTTTGTCAGAAAACCAGGAAATTTGTTTTAATGCCGGCATGAACGATTACATCACCAAGCCATTCTTGCCATCAGAACTGCTGCACAAACTTTCCGTTTTGCTGCAATAAACAGTTGTTTTTTTATTGCAATGCTTCTTTTACCGGTATAAATTCATGGAGAATCTTGCAAACAATAATTGAGCATTTTCTTTATAACTTGTAATTAGAACAACCAAAATATGGCAACAAACAACCTTAGCAACAGCGGCGAAGAACTTCCGTTAAGCACAACCGGAGAACCGACAGACCAATTAGCACCGGAAGAAGATGACGATTTTGAAGATGACGATGAAATGGACGACGAGGATGATACAGAACTGGATTCTGACCTATCGGATTTTGACAACGAGCCGATGGACGACGACGAAGACCTGGATGAAGATGAAGTAAAGCGCTTGTTTCCGGGAGAAGACACGTACAGCGGGGATAACGAGGACGACGACGAACCTTATGAAGGCATCCGCCATGGCGACGAAGAGGACGAAGGTTTGGTTGACGATAACATGAGTGGCATGCCGGTAATCCCATCGCCGTCATAATTATTTTTTGTTTTTAAAAAGATAAAGTAGTGAAGCAGGTTTCAAAACAATCTGCTTTTTTTGTGCCATAAAAACAGCATGGGCAGGTTTATCAAAACCCAAACAAAACGCTTTTGAACCTAAAAGCTTACCTTTGTGTTTTGGTTTTTAAAGATGATTTTAGGATAATTATGGTCAGGTTTAACAGGTTTACACTTTCTAATGGTTTAAAAGTGCTGGTTCATGAGGATAAAACAACACCAATGGCCGTGGTTAATGTTTTGTACGATGTTGGCGCAAGGGATGAAAACCCCGAACAAACCGGTTTTGCGCATTTGTTTGAACATTTGATGTTTGGCGGATCAGAAAACATCCCGGCTTATGATGAACCGCTGCAACGCGTGGGCGGCGAGAACAATGCTTTTACCAGCAATGATATTACCAATTATTACATTACGCTTCCGGCTGTCAATATCGAAACTGCTTTTTGGCTGGAAAGCGACCGGATGCTTAACCTGGCTTTCAGCGAAAAAAGTTTGGAAGTGCAGCGCAACGTGGTTTCCGAAGAGTTTAAACAACGGTATTTAAACCAGCCTTACGGCGATGTTTGGTTAAAATTGCGCCCTTTGGTTTATAAAAAGCATCCATACCAATGGGCAACCATCGGCAAAGAACTTTCGCATATAGAAAACGCAAAAATTGAAGATGTAAAAGCATTCTTCAAAAAACACTACAACCCGCAAAACGCTATTTTGGTTGTGGGCGGCGATGTATCTACGGCGCAGGTTAAGGCTTTGGCAAAAAAATGGTTTGAACCAATCCCGCAGGGCGAAAAATACCACCGAAACTTGCCGCAGGAACCCGAACAAACCGAAGCAAGGAGCGAAACGGTTACGGCAAAAGTACCGCTGAACAGTTTGTACATCGCCTTTCATGCTCCGGGAAGAACGGAAGCGGCAAGTTACCCAACGGAATTATTGGTTGACATCCTTTCGCGTGGCAATTCCTCCCGTTTGTACCGCACGTTGCTGAAAGAGAAACAATTGTTCAGCGATATCAACGCTTATTTGTCGGGCAGTTTAGATACCGCAGTGCTGGTGGTTGAAGGAAAACCGCTCGAAAATATCAGCATAGAACAGGCAGGAGCAGCGGTTTGGGAAGAACTGGAAAAGTTTAAAAACGAACTGGTGCCAGAGGAAGAACTGACGAAGGTGAGGAACAAAACGGAATCAACCATGGTTTTTACAGAAATGTCTTTGCTGGAAAAAGCCATGAACCTGGCCTACTTTGAGCTGATGGGCGATGCCGAAAACCTGAACCACGAAACCGAAAAGTACCTGGCCGTAACGGCAGAAGACATCAGGGAACAAGCCCAAAAAATTTTCCGCAAAGAAAATTCATCAACCTTGATTTATTTGGCAGAAGAAGTTGCCGAAAACGTAAGTGCCTGATTTTTTACCGATAAAAGAAGTATGTTAGATAGAACTGTTGCGCCTGATTTTCATGCAGTTGAAGAATTGGCTTTGATCGAGCCGCAGAAAATTGTGTTGGAAAACGGCTGTAAAATATTTTCGTTCCACTCGGACGAGCAGGATTTGGTGCGAATAGAATGGATTTTTAATAACCTGTGCTTTCATCCCCAAAAACCGCTTTTAAACGTTACGGTAAACACCTTGCTTACCGAAGGGACGAAAACCCGGACTACGGCACAAATTTCGGCCGAAATTGATTTTTACGGTGCTTTTTTGCAGGTAGAACACAGTGCAGACCAATCGCAGGTTACGCTTTATACCCTGAACAAACACCTGAAAGCCGTTTTGCCGGTGCTGAAAGATATTTTGACCGGTTCGGTTTTTCCGGAAAAAGAACTGCAAACATACATCCGCAACCAGCAGCAAAAGTTGCAGGTGCATTTGCAAAAAAACGATGTTATCTGCAGGCGGAATTTTAATAAAGCTTTGTACAACGGCACCATTTATGGTTATACAGCCGAATTGGAAGATTATGGCCAGATTAAGTTGGAAGATTTGCGGCTGCATTTTGAGCAGCAATACCAGCCTGCCAATTGTACAATTGTGGTGGCCGGTAAAGCGGATAAAAACATCATTGGCCTGATTTCGGATACTTTTGACGATTGGCAAAACACGATTACGGCCGATTTTATGCAGCCAGAATTAGACAAAGTACCAGGCGAATTACTGTTTATCGAAAAACCAGAGGCTTTGCAATCCGCTATTCGTTTGGGCACGGCTACCATCAACCGCAAACATCCTGATTTTCCCGGCCTGCAAGTTTTGAACACGGTTTTGGGCGGTTATTTTGGTTCGAGGCTGATGAACAATATTCGCGAAGACAAAGGTTATACGTATGGTATCGGCTCGGCAGTTGCTTCCTACAAAAACACCGGGACGTTTTTTATTGCCACCGAAGTTGGGGCCGAAGTTTGCAAAGCGGCCGTACAGGAAATCGAGAAAGAAATTAACCTGCTAAAAACAGTACCGATCGGGCAAGATGAACTTTCTTTGGTCAGAAATTTTATGATGGGTGCCTTGCTTGGCAGCCTGGAAAATATTTTCTCCCACGCTGATAAGTTCAAAAATGTTTATTTCTCCGGTTTGGATTATACTTATTATCAACTATATACCAAAACCGTTCAGCATATTACTTCTGAAAAATTGCAGGTTTTGGCCAATGCGTATTTGGATTTTGAAGATTTTGTAAAAGTGATTGTCGGGAAATATTGATTTAAGTTGAAGCAGGAATGCTTCTTTTACCCCTATTTTTTTGGTGTCAATCGCGCCACAAATACGGAAACAAAACCAGCGAAGTAGCCACAACAATGATATTGATGGCGGCCAGCACGATTATATCGTGCAGGCTTGCGCTTCTTTCGATGCCGTCCATCGCGTTTTTCGAAAATCGAACTAAAATTAAAATTACCGGGATGATGATCGGAAAACACAAAATCGCCATCAGCGTTCCGTTGTTCCCGGCTTTGGAAGCAATGGCCGAAAGCATCGTAAAAACCATCGAAAAACTAATGCTTCCGCTTAAAACCGCCAAGAAGTAATAAAGCGGGTCGCCCAACGAGTTTTTAAAGAACAGCAGGTAAACCAAAAGTGCCAGCGTACTCAGCAACATCATCAGCAAGCAATTGTAAATAATTTTTGCCAGGATGATGGCTTTTGCACTTGCTATCGTATAAAAATAAAGCAACCGGCTGCTGCTTTCCTGCATAAAACTTTTGGCAATCGCATTTACCGAAGCAAACAGCAGGATGATCCAGAACAAAACGTTCCAAACAATGGGATAACCGGCGCTGCCAACAAAACCCGGCGACAAGTTAAAAGCGATATAACACACAAAAACGGTAGAAACCACATAAAGCAACACACCATTGAACGCGTATTTGGAACGCCATTCCAGCAAAACCTCTTTCTTCAGCAAAAATTTTACTTGATTGAATAAATCCATCGGCAGCAAATATAACCAAGGCAAATGGCTTTAAATTATTTTTATATTTGAAGATGCACGCACATTACCGCTCGCCGATTGGAATTATTAAAGTTGAAGAAACCGAAGGCAAAATCTGTGCAATCTCTGTTTTGGATGAAGAAACGGAGATGATTGAACCGCAAACCGAAGTTTTAGAATCAGCCGTTTTGCAGTTGCACGAATATTTTGCTGGTAAAAGAAGCCTATTTGATTTACCGGTTGAACAATCCGGAACGCCTTTTCAGCAACAGGTTTGGCAGCAATTGGGCAAGGTTGAATTCGGGAAAACGCAAAGTTATTTACAGATGGCCAATGATTTTGGCAACCCTTTGGCCATTCGCGCCATTGCTTCGGCCAACGGCAAAAACAAATTGTGGATCGTGGTTCCCTGCCATCGTATTATCGGTAAAAACGGTGAGTTAACGGGTTATGCCGGTGGTTTATGGCGAAAAAAATGGCTGCTGCAACATGAAGCAAAAATGGTTGGCAAAGCACAAACGGAATTGATTTTTTAATTGCTAAAAAACAGGCGATAAAAGAAGTATTTTTTTCTGCTTAAAACTTAAACTTGATTAGCTGTTTTTATAAAGAGTAACTACAACCAAAAACATGAATCAATATTTAATAAACGCATTAGATTTTACAGATGAAAACGCGTTGGAAAGAAGGATGCAAGCCCGGCCGGCGCATTTGGAAAGTGTAAAAGAAGCCAAAAACAAAGGCCATTATTTAATTGGCGGCGCTTTATTAAACGAACACCGGCAGATGATTGGTTCGGCCATGATCGTACAGTTTGAAACACCGGAAGCTTTGCAGGAATGGCTCAACAATAACCCTTACATTAAAGGTGAAGTTTGGGACCGGATCGAAATCAAGCCTTTTAAAGTCGCTGAAATTTAGGGGATAAAAGAAGCATTCGTACTTGCAGCAATTATTTACCGGAAGTATGAATGCTTTTCCTGTTTACCGATCCAAGCAAAGCCAGGATTGGGCCGAAAAACAGTAAATACCAGCCCCAGCGGTAATGGATAAAGCCAGCTAACGTTTGCGAAAGTTTTGGAAATGGAATAAAACTAAACGATGTTTTTACTTTCATCAAAGCAGCAATATATACAAGTACAACTAAAGCAAGTGAAATCAAAGCTGCAAATTTAGCCAGCCGTTTGTTTTGCATAATTGTTCCAACCAAACCAATTATTGAAATTACCAAAACTACAATTGCAAAAGGCTGGTTTAAATCGAACAAATTCCATTTTACCAAACCTAACGGACTAATCAGCGGACTAAATATTCCGGCAATCAGCATAATAAATCCGGCAAAAGTTACAAAGGTTCGTGGTGACATGATACTGCTTTTATTATTGTTTTATTTCCATTTTATCCGCAAAATGGGCGCAGTAATCGCGCAAATCTTCCACAATTGCTTTTTCGCCGGTGGCCCGCAAAAAGCTGTCGCCCATAGTTTGCAGCATTTCGTAAAAAAAACGTTTCATTTCATCCACCGGCATTTCCTTTGTCCACAAATCAATTTTCAACGTGTTTTTATACTGATGGTCCCAAAGCGACAGGTTAAAAGCCGTTACCGCCAGTGCTTCTTTTGATTGCGAATCGGTAGATTCCCAGGTAATTTTTTCAGGCACGTTTTGGTCGTCCAGTTCTATCATTAATTTTATTTCTGCTTTTTTCATTGGGTAGGAGGTTTGGGGTGAGAGGGGGATTAGCTATCAGCATTCAGCTTTCAGCAATCAGGATTTGCATTCGGGTTTTTCTATCAACAATGAACCATTAACTATTATCAATCTCAACTTACTAATAAATAAATGACGATGGACAAAGTGATAAAGCTAAGTTCGATGAGCCATATTTTTTTGGTTTCGGGAAAAAAGTTCCGGAAGATGATATCGAGAAACGAAACGGCTACGGCAAAAAGTAAAAACATCCAACTGATGGCACTGCCAAAATGTTCGTATTGGCCGCCAGAAATTTTTGCGCCGTTGATCCAAATGTCAACAGCCAGCACAATAAATGCGGCGGTTGCCAGGTTGAGCGGTGTAATCCTGAATTTCATGGTGCAAAAGAACTATTTATTCCGCAATTTTTTGCCTCGCGAAGCTTTTGGAGATTTAAACTTGCGGCCATCTCTTTTCTTCGGCAGGTTACTTTTTTGGTTTGATCGCTTCTTTTCGTGGAACGCGCCTTTAAACTCCGGATCCTCTTTGCGCATCTGCAAATCAATTTCCTTGTTCTGTTCCTGGCGTTCGTCGTAACCGGTTTCTTCTACAAAAACACCTTCGGGGATGGGCAGGATTTCCAGTTTTTGCCGGATTAGCTTCTCGATTTTCTTCAAATAATATTCTTCCTGCGGCGCGCAAAAAGTAATGGCTTCACCGGATTGCAAAGCGCGGCCCGTCCGGCCAATACGGTGCACGTAATCCTCAATCACCACCGGAACGTCAAAATTGATCACATGGCTCACCGCGCTTACATCAATGCCGCGCGAGGCAACATCGGTAGCCACCAATATTTTTACTTCGTCGTTTTTAAAGGAATTGATGGAGTTGATGCGCGTGTTTTGCCCTTTGTTGGCGTGCAAAACTTTAACCTGCTGCTGCCCGAACTTGCGTTCCAAAAACTTGTAAACATCTTCTGCGGATTGCCGGGTTTTGCAAAAAACAATCAGCTTGGTAATGTTTTCCGGTTCGTCCAGCAACTTGCGCAACAAGTTGATCTTGGTTTTCATGTTCGGCACAAAATATAACTTTTGGGTTACGGTTTGTGCCGGTGTTGCCTGCGGCGTAACTTCGATTACCGTTGGAAACTCTAAAAAGTTACCTGCTAAAAGATGCACTTTATCGCTCATGGTTGCCGAGAAAAGCAAGTTTTGCCTTTTGCGCGGAACGACTTCGAGGATACGATTGATCTGCGGCATAAAGCCCATATCCATCATTTTGTCGGCTTCATCCAAAACCAAAACCTGCA
>CAXTKQ010000029.1:0-6221 GCA_964244955.1 uncultured Sphingobacteriaceae bacterium
GGCCGAGGACGAGGAAGTGGAAGAGATGCTAAAGGTGATCCAAAGTTTTGACCCGGCCGGCGTTGGCGCGCGCGATCTGCAGGAATGTTTGCTGATCCAGCTTCGGAGAAAAGACACCAATATTCCGGTGATCAGAAAAGCCATCCAGGTGGTTGAACATTATCTGGACGAATTTACCCGGAAGCATTACGATAAGCTTGAAAAATCGTTAAACCTGCACGATGACGAGCTGAAGGAAATTGTGGCCGAGATATTGAAACTCAACCCAAAACCCGGCGATTCCAACGAGATCAACACCAAACAAATGCAGGTGATCCCGGATTTTCATATCCGCAACAGTGATGGTATTTTGATCCTGACTTTAAATGCGAAGAACGCGCCGGAACTGCGCGTGAGCCGCTCTTACCAGGATATGTTTCAGCATTATGATAAATCGGCACAAAAAGATAAAAAGCTGAAAGAAGCCGTGCAGTTTGTCAAACAAAAGCTGGATTCGGCCAAGTGGTTTATTGACGCGATTAAACAACGCCAGCAAACGCTGCTGAAAACGATGAACGCGATTATGCATTATCAGTATGATTTCTTTTTGACGGGCGACGAAAAAAACCTGCGCCCCATGATCTTAAAGGATATTGCAGATAAGATTGGGATGGATATTTCTACGGTTTCGCGCGTGGCCAATTCAAAATATGTGCAAACGGAACATGGCACTTATCTGCTTAAATCTTTCTTTTCGGAAGCCATACAAACTGAAAGCGGCGAAGAAGTTTCCAACAAAGAAGTGAAAAAAATACTGGAAGAAAATATTGCCAAAGAAGACAAACTGCACCCTTTGGCCGATGAAAAACTGACCGAAATTTTAAAAGATGCCGGTTACAACATCGCCCGAAGGACGGTTGCCAAATACCGCGAGCAGATGAATATTCCGGTGGCGCGTTTAAGGAAAGAGCTATAAATCAGAAAAATTACAATGCTTCTTTTATCAACTAAAATTTAGTGCGGTAAAAGAAGCATCACCAAAACCTTCTCGGGCAAACCACTTTGTATAAGTTGTTCAGCATCACGCCCAAAATTATTTCGTGCGTACCGTTGCTTACGGTGTTTAAGTTGGATGTGGTATGATCATAAGCATAACCTACATTTAAAAAGCTGCCGATGTTGATGCCCGCCATGCCGGCAATGGCATCGTTATGGCGGTAAGAAGCGCCAATCCAAAACCTATCCTGAAAAGCCAGTTTCATGTTTACATCAAAAGTAGATGGTACCGGGTTTACATATTTAAACATTACCGAAGGCAGCAAGGTAATATCTTCTGCCAAAAACAGCTTTACGCCTGCCGTTACAAAATAATGCGGTACGGTTTTGCTTTGGTTGTAGTTGGAATTGGAAGAGAAAAACAAGGTTTGCGGCAAAACCTGCTGTGCAGAAACACCCACAAAATACCGGGCAGAATACGCCCAAACGCCCAAGCCCAAATCCGGTTTGTACTGGCTGTTTTGGCCGTTTGCAATGGCCGGGTCGAGCGCATTTTCCAACGTAATTTGGCTGGTATTTAAATTGATGCTGGCCAAACCTGCTGCAACGCCAACTGCAATATTCAAGTTGCTGGTGATGCCCAAATGGTAAGCGTAAGTAAGATCGTAATTGTTTTGGGTGATTGGCCCGGCCTTATCAGAAACCAAAGTAAAACCAATGCCGTGGTGCGGTGCCGCCGCCTGATAATCTTGCACATACGAGCGGCTCATCGGGTCATCGTTTGACCCTGGCTGGCTCATGGGGTCGCCCTGAATAAACTTGTTGCCGATTGGCGTTTGGATGGTAAAGTACATCGTTACCGGCGCACCGTCCAGGCCCGACCACTGGTTGCGGTAGCCAGCTTTGATATCAGTATAACTTTCAATCCCGGTTATGGCCGGGTTAAGCAGGTAATTGTTGAAAATATATTGGGTGTACTGCGGCTTTTGCTGCGCCCACGTTCCGATTGCACAAAAACAGTATAAAAAAGTAAAAATTAGTTTCCTCATCGCTTATCTGATAATGGTGATCGGGCCTGCCATTCTGCTTCTTCCGCTGCCCGGGTTAATAACATAAAAATAGGTTCCCACTGGTAATTCTGCCCCTTTATAACGTCCGTCCCAAGGTACGGCATATCCTTTAGAGTAATAAATTTGTTGCCCGTAGCGGTTGTATATTTCTACAGTAACGTTTGGATAGCTGTCTAAATTTTGGATGTTCCAAATATCGTTGATGCCATCGTTATTTGGTGTAAAAGTATTTGGGATTACCGGTGCTTTTAATACAGTTACCACAACTTCATCTGCAGTGGTGCAGCCATCGGCAGAAGTTACCGTGAGTTTGTAAATGGTGTTTGATGTTGGCCTGGCAACCGGGTTTAAAATATTATCGAAGTTTAAACCAGTGGAAGGCGTCCATTTATACGTCAGTTTATTGCCGGATGCGGTTGCGTTCAGCGTAGCACTTTCCCCTTCCGGGATCAATATATCTTTGCCTGCATTTACTTTTGGTGTTGGATAAACGGTGATTTGTTTTGAAACCGTATCGGCGCAGCCATTTTGTGCCGTAAAAATATAGGTGATGGTTTGGATGCCCAGCCCTGCCGCCGCCGGGCTGAACAAGCCCGAAGCCGAAATGCCTTTGCCCGAAAAAGTACCTGTTCCGTTAGCGCCGTTCAGTTCTGTAGCGACCACCTGGAACGGGCCAATTTCTGCACAAGTACTGGCTGGGATGGATAACGAAACTTGCGGGTCGGCATTAACCGTAACCACCTGTATTTTTTCATCTACACAAGTAATGCCCGAATATGCACGCATCAAAACCGTATAGTTGATGGTAGCCGGGGCATGAAAAACCGGATATTGGTGGCTGTACAATTTATCGGTTACCGGGTTGTCATCCGTTTCAAACTGGTCAGGGTGGTTGGTATAATCGTAATAGATTACCACCTTGCTTAGCTTTCCAAAGTCAACAGAAGATTTATTTCTAATCATCAACGCCTGTTTGCTGCACATACTTCCAGTATTTAAAACGGTAAAATCAGCTTTTGGCGTTGCCCCGTTTACCGTAAATTTTATTGTGGTATCGGCAGAACAACCATCGGCAGAAGTAACCGTCAATTTCACCTGGTAATCAGCGGCAGCAGTATATTTATGCTGCGGGTTTTTTTGGGTAGAAGTATTGGGGTTGGCCGGAGTTGCAGCGGCATCGCCAAAATCCCACAAATACGTAAAGCCTGATTCGGCATGGTCGCTGATACTGCTTTTATCGGTAAAATTTGCGTATGTATCTGACAAACAAACTTTAGGCAAAACAAAATCAGGAACAGGCAGCGGATGGACGGTGATAGGAACGCCAACCGAATCGCTGCGGCAACCTAAATCGGTGTAAGTAATTAATTGAACAGTGTAGTTTCCTGCATTTTTATAAACATGCTGAAAGGGCACATTGCTCGTTTGCGTTTGCTTCGTCCCGTCGCCAAAACTCCAAACCCAACTGTTGATGGTGCCTTCTGCGGAAGTGGACTGATCGGTAAAAGTAACCGCTTTGCTGGCACAGTCGGGATTGGAAACGGCAAACTTGGAAACCGGCCCGGCATAGATATGTACTTTTTGCGAATCCAGAGCCGAAGTACAACCATTGGAATTGGTAACCATTAAAGTGGCTATAAAATCCCCGGATTGCTTGTAAGTATGCGTTGGGTTTTGTACGCTTGAAGTTGTGCCATCGCCAAAATTCCAGTTCCAGGCTTTGATGGTTGCCCCCGCCCCAGTGCTTTTATCTGTAAAACTTAAAGTGTCCGACGGGCAATTTTGGGCCCGGGCAGTAAACGCAGCAACCGGATTGTCATAAACCGTAAAATCAATATTCACTTCTTCATACGTTCCGCAGGCATCTGCAATGGCATTAAAAGCTTTAACCTTTACATCGTACAAGCCGGGTTTTGGATAAGCAACCGTTTTTGGATAGCGGTACGTGTACAAAGGCTTGTTGTCTTTGATCGTCTGGCCAACCAACGTTGGATTATTGTCGGTAAAAACAGCATTGCCGTTTTGCGGGTCCCAGATAATCTGTTTGGTTTGGAACGGGAGCGAAACTTCCAGCCTTACATTGTTGCCAACACAAGTGCTGGCAATGCTGTCGCCAACGCTATTTTTAACCTGCACAAACTCGTTCAGGTTTTTCAAATTTGTCCCGGCCGAATAACCGTAAGATTCCGCATTGCCAAAACCATAAGCGATGGCATTAAAACCATCCGAAGCTTTAATATTATGCGTGCCGGAACTTACCGGAAACTGTCCGTGAGCATAAGCCGTATTTCCCGGAACCGGTTTAAAACCAGCGGCAGGCGCCGAACCGTCAATGGTAAAACTTGGCGCTGCCGAAGCGGCAATAATTACGTTGATGTAACTTTGCAAAATACGGTAAGCCGTTGGTGAATAAAGCGTTACGTTATTTACAATTTGCTCAATCGGGTTAAGGTAAATCATTTCCGGGTCGCCCACATCGGCTCCGGCTGGCGGCGTAACCGGGCTGGAATTGGTTTGCGTGATGGCATATTGCACCACCTGGATCGGTTTATCGGCACTGATTACGTTGGGCGTTGTGCTGTTAAACTCGTAATAAAAACCATTGGTAAAAGAAGCATTGCTTAAAACAGTTCCGTTTAAAGTTACTTGGGTAGATGGGTCGCTGATGATGATCCGGAAAGTATCATAAGGCCGGTGGCTAAGCGGTGCGCTTACATAATTTCTGCCCCAGGATGCGGTTGGATAAACCTGCTGAAAAAGGTTATCTGAAGAAGTTGTCAAACCGTTGCCGATATAAATTTTACTGCTTCCGGAGAAAACCGCGATCCTTTTGCAAACATTCGTGCCAGAACTAACCGAACGGATGCGCGTGCCGGTCAAATCCGTAGCCGACAATCCCTGGTAAAGTTCGCCTTTTTTCAGGTTCAACGTGAAAGGCACATTGGCCGCTTTTCCGCTCAGCAAGGTTGCGGCTGGCGTAACTTCAACCATGGTAGAATCTTCGGTAGCAACCACCACAAAAGCCGAATAAGAATTTCCTTCGTTGGAGCGTTGTGTATAATTGATCGAGTAATAATCTTTGGCCAGCGTATTGACCGGCAAAACCAGTGTGGCGCCCGAAACATTGGAAGCATAAATATGGGCATAAACCACAATCGGGTTGGCGGCGGTAATGTGGATGCCTTTTAACGATTGCCCTTCGGTGCCGAGAAAAGCAGATTGCGGCATCACCACTTCGGTAACTTGGTTGGCCGTAACATTAAAACTTTGCGAATAGCTGCCATCGGCAACGGTTACAGTTCCGGTTGTGCTGATATCAGAAGTTAAATACAAACTCATCTGGCAAGACGAATTGCTGGTCACCCCGCGGACATTGTCCATATAAGCCACCCAAAAATCCGTTCCTTTGTTGGTTTGCGCGAAAACCGAACCGGCAAAGGCAAGCATCAGCAACAAATAAAAAATACAGAAAGTAAATTTTTTTATCATGCTTCTTTTACTGCCTTAATTTTTGTGCCCACAATTTTTGGTTTCACGGTAACCTATAAATTTTATTAAGCGTATAAAAGTTAAATCGGATAGGTTATGCTCATTATTTCACTGACAATCTTTCTTTACAAAAAATTTTTTCAGCAAAAAAACATCCGAACATACTAAAAAAAAGCAGTTTAAATTATACTATTTCAAATTTTAATATTTGAAAAATCAGTCGGCTTCTTCAGGCAATATTTTTGTTTGGAAAGAGAATTGAACCGCAAACTTGTTTCGGTTTATTTTGATTAAAGCAAATATTAACGAGGCGATCATCCATAAACATATTCAAGTTTAATTCAGTAATATTTTGGCTAAAGCCAACCTAAACATTTCTATCCCACGGCCTAAGGCCGTGGCAATTAAACCAGCTTATTTTACAGCTATTTTCTTACCGCTGATAACAAAGCCTTACAACATTATTCGGTTATTGTTCAGGGCTTGTTCAAATTTGTTCAATTTATTTTTCATGCTTTTTTACGGCTTAAAAATGGGCAAACATTTTATTTTTGATTTATAAAAACTGATACAGGCACCAATTTTTATAAGGTAAAAGAAGCATCGCCACTTTTTCTGGTATAAATTTAAACAGGTTCCTCTTCATTGCCACGGCCTTCAGGCCGTGGATAAAGGGAAATAAAATTG
>CAXTKQ010000029.1:6231-10157 GCA_964244955.1 uncultured Sphingobacteriaceae bacterium
GAAGCATCAAAAACACGCCCGAAAAAATTCAAACAGACCAAAAAAACACCGGTAAAAACAGCATCAAAGCTGATCTTTTAAAACCTGCCAAACATTTTGCGCCACAATTTTTGCGCCTTTTGCCGTTGGGTGGATGCCGTCGCGCTGGTTTAAATCCCGGTTTCCCGCTACATTTTCCAATAAAAAAGGCACCAAAGCCATGTTATTTTTTTTGGCCAGCTTTGGAAAAACTTTTTTGAAATCGCTGGCATACGTTCCACCCATGTTTGGAGGCACCTGCATGCCTGTCATCACCAATTTTGCTTTCGGGTATTTTGCTTTTACCTGATCAATGATGGCTTGCAAACTTGCTTCCGTTTCTGCAACCGGAATGCCGCGTAAACCATCGTTCGCGCCCAGTTCCAGCACAAAAACGTCAACCGGCTGGCGCAGCAACCAACCGATCCGGTTTTTGCCATCCGACGAAGTTTCTCCGCTTAAACCACCGTTTACCACTTTATAAGGCAGTTTCAGCGAATCAATCGTTTGCTGGATAACAGACGGAAAAGCATCGTTCTGCGGGTCATCCAAACCGTAACCGGCCGTTAAACTGTTTCCAAAAAACAAGATATTATTTTGCTGTTGTGTTTTGGCCGATACTTCTTTTACCGTATCTTTTTCAGTGTTGGTTTTAGGTTGAGAACTGTTTCCGCACCCGCAGAAAAAAGCCAGGAACACAAGCGCGGAAAAGGGAAATAATTTTTGCATAAAAGCGTAACAAAATTGCTGAAATTGTTTCTTAAACATAAGCCCGACATTTAAGTTTAGCTTTAAACGTACATTTCCACATATTTAATCTTTCAATCTTTTGAACAATATCCTCAAAATAGAAAACCTCACCAAAACCTATAAAAGTGCAGGCAATACTTTAACCGTTTTAAACAATATCAATTTTTCGGTAGATGAAGGTTCCACTTTTGCCATTGTTGGCCCTTCCGGCAGCGGAAAAACCACGTTGCTTGGCCTTTGCGCCGGTTTAGACCGTTCCACTTCCGGTTTGGTGGAACTCAACAACATTCGTTTGGATAATTTAAGCGAAGACGAACGCGCGCAAGTCCGCAACCAATATGTGGGTTTTATCTTCCAAAATTTCCAGTTGCTGCCCACGCTGACTGCGTTGGAAAACGTGATGGTTCCGTTGGAATTGCGGGGCGAGAAAAACAGCCGCGCCCGTTCGATGGATTTGCTGGACAAAGTTGGGCTGGCAGACCGAAGCCATCATTATCCAACCCAGCTTTCGGGCGGCGAGCAGCAGCGTATTTCTTTGGCGCGTGCTTTTTCCAATCAACCAAAAATATTGTTTGCCGATGAACCAACCGGAAACCTGGATGCCGAAACCAGCGAAAAAATGGTGAAGCTGTTGTTTGACCTGAACCGTGAAAGCGGCACCACGCTGATTTTGGTAACGCATGATATGGAACTGGCTTCCAAAACCCAGCGTATTATCCGCATAAAAGGCGGCAATTTAATTTCAGATGAGCGCACCGCCGCCGCAATTTAACACATACTTCTTTTATCGCCCTTTTTTTAATGAACACAGATCCCATCAATTATAAACGCCCCATTAATTTTGGATGGCTGCTGCAAATGGCCTGGCGCGACAGCCGTAAAAACCGGTCGCGGCTGTTCCTTTTTATTTCTTCCATTGTGCTGGGCATCGCCTCGCTCGTTGCCATTTATTCTTTCGGTTTTAATTTAAGGCAGGATATTGACCGGCAGGCCGCAGAACTGGTTGGTGCCGATTTGGTGATTTCGGGCAACAAACCGCTTTCGCCGCAAATTCAAAGCCTGGTTGATTCTTTAGGCGACCGGAAATCTACCCAACGCAGTTTTGTTTCGATGGCACTTTTCACCAAAAACCAAGGAACACGTTTTGTAGAAGTTCGTGCGCTGCAAGGCGATTTCCCGTATTATGGTTCCATAGAAACCACACCAGCTTCCGCAGCAACCACTTTCCGGAAGAAACAACAAGTGCTGGCCGACCGAAACCTGATGCTGCAATTTAACGCGCATCCCGGCGATTCCATCAAAATCGGGAAAGTAACGTTTGCCATTGCCGGTATTTTGGATAAAGCGCCAGGGCAAACCAGCATCTCTGCTTCTGTTGCGCCAGTAATTTACATGCCGCTCTCCTACCTCGAACAAACCGGTTTGATGCAGCGCGGCAGCCGTATCAATTACAGTTATTACATCAAGTATGACCGCAAAGAAAACATCGAAAAACTGACCACAAAAATAGAACCGCGTTTAGATAAAGAAGATTTGAGTTTGCAAACGGTGGCTTCGCAAAAAGAACAAACTTCGCGTTCTTTTGAGGATCTCACACATTTTTTGGCTTTGGTTGGCTTTGTAGCTTTGCTGCTGGGTTGCATCGGCGTGGCCAGTTCCATCCATATTTATGTGCGTGAAAAGCTGAAAGCAATTGCCATTATGCGTTGTTTGGGCGTAAAATCTACCGAAGCTTTTTTGATTTACCTGATCCAGATCGTCATCATCGGTTTTATCGGTTCGGTTTTGGGCGCGATTTTAGGGACATTTGTTCAACAAATTTTGCCGATTGCTTTTAAAGATTTTCTGCCGATTGAAATCACCGTTGAAATTTCCTGGGCTTCTATCGGGACCGGAATTTTGTTGGGCGTGGTCATTTCATTGTTGTTTGCTTTGCTGCCGCTGGTTTCTGTCCGTAATATTTCCCCGTTAAACACTTTGCGTGTTTCGGATGAATCCGTCAACCAAAAACGCGACCCTTTAAAATGGCTGGTTTATTTGCTGATCGTGGCTTTTATTACTGTTTTTACCTACCTGCAATTGGATAGTTGGAAACAGGCCTTGTCCTTTACCGCTTTTGTGCTGCTTGCGTTTTTTGTGCTGACCGGAATTGCCACGCTGATTATGTGGCTGCTGCGCAAATTTTTGCCGCTTTCCTGGAGTTATTTGTGGCGGCAAGGTTTTGCCAATTTGTACCGGCCCAACAATCAAACCATTATTTTGCTGGTTTCTATTGGTTTGGGTACTGCTTTTATCAGCACTTTATTTTTTATCCAATCCATTTTGTTAAGCCGGATTAATCTGTCTTCCGGTGGCAACCAGCCTAATTTAATTTTGTTTGATATCCAAAGCAACCAGCAGCAGCAAGTGGTGGATTTGACCAAACAACAACATTTGCCGGTGTTTGGAATGGTGCCGATTGTAACCATTCGTTTGGAAGAACTAAACGGAAAGAACGCCGCTTTCTACAAAAAAGACACTTCCAAACATGTTTCCCGTCAGGTTTTCAGTCGCGAATACCGTGTTTCTTACCGCGATTCGTTGGTTTCTTCGGAGAAAATAACGGCCGGCAACTGGATTGGAAAAGCTGATCCTGCTGCCAACAACATTCCGATTTCCATCGAAGAGAAATTTGCACAGCACAACCACATCAAAATCGGCGACAAACTTTTGTTTAATGTTCAAGGCGTAAACATGGAAACCCGAATTGCCAGCTTTAGAAAAGTAAATTGGAACCGCATCCAAACCAATTTTTTGGTGCTGTTCCCCAAAGGTGTTTTGGAGCAGGCGCCGCAATATTTTGTGTTTACCACGCATGTGCCTTCTACCGCAGCTTCGGCCAAATACCAGCAAGCCGTGGTAAAGCAATTCCCAAATGTTTCGATTATTGATTTGGCTTTGGTTTTAAAACTGCTGGACGATATTTTAAGTAAAATCAGTTTCGTGATCCGTTTTATGGCGGGTTTCAGTATTTTAACCGGTCTGATTGTGTTGGTTTCTTCCGTACTCATCAGCAAATACCAGCGCATCCAGGAAAGCGTATTGTTGCGGACTTTGGGCGCCAGCAAAAGGCAAATCCTGATTATCACCGGGCTGGAATACTTTTTCCTGGGTTCCAT
>CAXTKQ010000029.1:10173-14374 GCA_964244955.1 uncultured Sphingobacteriaceae bacterium
AACCGGTATTTTAATTTCCGTTTTGGGAAGCTGGGCTTTGGCCAAATACAGTTTTGATACTACATTTTCGCCGCCGCTACTGCCGGTGGTTATCCTGTTTTTTGTAGTCGCGCTGATTACGGTTTTGATCGGCCTGTTCAATAGCCGCGGTATTTTAAACAAGCCGCCGTTAGAAGTTTTACGCTCGGATGTGTAGCCGAAATTTATTTTCGATAAAAATAAAAAAAGGTGTAACCCGAAGGATTTACTTGCCGTAGAAGTAAGTGGTTTTAGAATTATTTGGTTAATGTTCTGTTTTAGTTAAAAATCCCTGCCGTAAATGGTGGGGATTTTTTTTGTATCTTTTCATACTGTTTTTAAGTATTTGATATATTTACATATTACTTGTAAACCTTTTAAGCACGATTCAATTTTTGTGTTTTTAAAATTGACAAAACATAGTTAAAAACAATTTAATGAAAATAAATATTAGCTTGACAATTATAACTTGCCTTACATTTGTAACATCCATCTTGTTCGGTCAAACCAAACAAGTAAATCCAGACACACTTGTTAAAAGGTTGGGAGAAACCTATATGAAAAATAAACAAGCAGTTGGACTTTCAATTGGAGTTTATAATAATGGTACAAATTACTTTTATAATTTTGGCACAATTGAAAAAGGTAAAGCAAAGCAACCAACACAGAATACAGTTTATGAAATTGGCTCTATAACAAAAGCATTTGTGAGTTTAGTTTTAGCAAATGCAGTAATAGAAAAAAGGGTAAAATTTGATGATGATATTCGCAACTACCTTGATGGAACTTATCCAAATTTAGAATACAATAAGAAGCCCGTTACATTATTAGAATTATCTAACACTACATCAGGTATTCCAGATTGGCTACCAAAATTCACAAAAGAAATTACTGATGCCTCACCTGATTCTACTAGCTACCGCATAGAAAGAGTTTATAGAGGCTACACAGAAAAAGATATTTTTAGAGCTTTGCATAAGGTTGTTTTGGATACTGTCCCTGGGTTTAAAAGCAGGCATTCAAACGGAGCAGCAGTTCTTCTAAGTTACATTTTAGCAAAAGTTTACAAAACACCAATTGAAAATTTAGTTAGTAAATATGTGTTAAAGCCTAACAAAATGACCAATACCTTTTTTGTAGCTTCTAAAACAAATTCTAAACTTTTAGCAAAAGGTTATAATAGTGCTGGAAATGTAATGCCTTATTCTACTACTACTTTTCTCAAAGGAGCAGGTGGAATGAGTTCTTCTACTTCGGATTTAGTAAAGTTTATTAGGCTTCAACTTGATACAACCAATAGGGCTATTAATTTTAGTCATCAAAAAACTTTTAATGCAGGTTGGTGCGATATTGGATTAACTTGGTTAATATATAAGCACGAAAACGGAAATCGTCAATTTTGGGTAGACGGTAGCACTTATGGTTTTACAGCTTACGTTATTTTTTATCCCGAAATAAACAGTGGCATTGTGGTTTTATCAAATGAAGCAGACCCTTCATCATCTGATAAAATAAGTGATATTGCCGATGGGATATTCAATTTTATAAGTAAGAAATAAAAATTGATCTTTTGAATTATAGTTTTTTAATCAATTTAAAAAACCAAACCCACCAAATTTTACCCCATAAAAGAAGCATGCCAACCTTAATCCGCACCACTTCCACCAATCCAGACTTTCAAACTTTAGTTGTAGCATTAGATCAGGATTTAAGTATTCGTGATGATGCAGAACATGCTTTTTATGCGCAGTTTAATAAGATCACTTTGATTAAACATGCGATAGTAGCTTATGAAAATGGAGGGCCGGTTGGCTGTGGCGCGATCAGAACATACGATGCCGAAACGATGGAAGTAAAACGGATGTATGTTATTCCGGCAATGAGAGGAAAAGGCGTTGCAGCCACGATTTTAAAAGAACTGGAAAACTGGGCGGCAGCATTAAACTATACGAAACTCGTTTTAGAAACCGGCAAAAAACAACCGGAAGCCATTGCTTTGTATCAAAAAAGCCAATATCAAATTATACCGAGTTACGGACAATACTTAAACGTAGAAAACAGCATTTGCTTTGGGAAAATATTGATTGCCGACAATAAAAGCGGTGCCTGAAAAAATAATTTTTGTAAGGTGAAAAATAGTGTAAAAAAAATGCAACTCTTTTAACTGCGCCTCCGTAGAAGTAAGTGGTTTTAGAAATTATTTGGTTAATGTTCTGTTTTAGTTAACTCCCTGTTTTGCAAAAGGCAGGGAGTTTTTGTATGTGCTTTTTCCAGCCAATTTATGGCGCAAACTGGCAACATCAGCACTAATTTTTACCCGATAAAAGAAGCATTAACATTTTTCCTTGTGTAAATTTAAACAAGCCCATAAAAACGACAAGTTAAAATTTATTTGCTTCAACAAATCCATACAACAGAAACTTGGCTTTTAAACTTTTCTTGTTTGGCAATGGTTGTACACTATTTATTTTGACTATTTGAGCCATAACTTTAATTTACTTTGCTTCTTCTGTATGTAGCCGGGGTTTGGCCGGTCCTGGTTTTAAAAACCCTGTTAAATGCAGCTTCCGATTGATAGCCAACATTTACCGCTATCGCACTGATGTTATCGGTATTTGTTATTAAAATTTCTTTGGCCTTCATAATTCGCCAATTGGTGAGGTAATTTAAGGGCGTCTCCCCAATTAATTTTTTAAAGCGGTTGAAAAAAACAGACCTCGACATTCCAATCTCGCGTGCAAGCAATTCTAACGTCCATTCGGTGTGCGGCGAATCCTGCATTAATTTCAAAGCTTTGCTGATCCTGGTGTCGTTTAATGCAGAAAGAAAACCGCTTTTCGGGGCAGCCCGATCCAGATAAGCCCTTATAATGTTGATAAAGGCCATTTCTGCCAGGCACTTCAGCATTACTTTACTGCCTGGTTTTTCATCGTTCAGTTCGGCAAGGATCAATTGGGCCGTATGCTGTAGCAATAGCTGGTGCTTGGTCTCAAATTGAGTTATGTGGATAATTTGGGGTAAATCTTTCAAAAAAGGATGGATGTCCTGGTCTTCAAATTGAAAATGGCCTCCGATAATTGTTGTTTCCTCTCCCCCGGTACAAAAAATAGGAATACCCAATTGCCGCGCTTTAACATATTCGGCCGAGGGCACACGCCCGCTTGTTGTTTTGTCTGCTATCCAATGCGAAGAGCCATGCGGGATAAATACCAAATCCCCTTCTTTCATTTCAACGGTTAGTTCATTAGATAAGCCAATAAAACAGCTTCCTTTAATCAACCTCCAAAATTGTGAGTTTTCATCCTGCGCTACCTCCAAACCCCAGGGAGACGAAACGACAAGCTTATTGTAAACTATACTTTTAAGCTTTGTTGCCTCTATTACGGTACTTAAAGCGTCCATTTAAAATAAATTGATACGAATGAGCAAATATAAAACATCTTCTAATACCAAAGGTGTTAAAACGGAAAACTATTTTTGTACCGTAATAATCAAAAAACAAATTCTATCCTGTCAACATCATTCCATCAACCAATACCAATAATTAAACTCATGAAAAAGTTAGAAAACAAAGTTGCCGTAATTACCGGCGCTACCTCAGGCATGGCCCTGGCCACTGCCAAACTATTTGTAGAAGAAGGTGCTTATGTGTTTATCACCGGCCGCCGCCAAAAAGAACTGGACGAAGCTGTAAAAACCATTGGCAGCAATGTAACAGGTGTGCAGTGTGATTCTGCAAACCTCGCCGATTTGGACCGTTTGTTTGAAACCGTTAAGACAGAAAAGGGCCGCATTGATATTTTGTATGCCAGTGCCGGGGTTGGCGAATTTGGTTACCCCATAGGTTCTATAACTGAAGAACACTTTGATAAAAACTTTAATGTGAACACAAAAGGGACCCTGTTTACAGTACAGAAAGCGTTGCCGTTATTTAAGGACGAAGGTTCCATCATCATGACGGGAACCGCAGTAATTTCAAAAGTGATGGAAGGTATGAGCGTTTATAGTGCAAGCAAGATGGCACTTCGCGTCTTTGCACGCACTTGGTCTGTTGAGTTAAAAAGCAGGCGGATCCGTGTGAACGTGGTTAGTCCCGGCCCGATTAACACGGCAATAATAGAACATGCGCCAAAAGAAATGGTTGATGCGATAGTTGCGGGTGTTCCTTTTGCCCGGATTGGCC
>CAXTKQ010000029.1:14384-18981 GCA_964244955.1 uncultured Sphingobacteriaceae bacterium
AGCATCAGATGATTCGAAGTTTGTTACCGGTGTGGAATTAAATGTTGATGGCGGGATGGCGCTGGTATAAACTTGGCGGGGAGTTATCCATTTATTGATAACAATTTTTATACGATAAAAGAAGCATTCCGAATTTCAAGCCCTTCCCCATTTTGGCTACACCATTCTTCAATTAGGCTACACTTAAAGAATGGTGATAATCAACCTTTGTACTTCAATCTAAAAACAAAAAAATGAAGACAATTTTCATCACCGGGGCCTCAACAGGCATTGGAAAAGCAACGGCAAAATTGTTTGCCGCAAATGGTTGGAAAGTTATTGCAACGATGCGAAAACCCGAAAACGAAACAGAACTAAACCTTATCAGCAATATTACTTTTTTGCCGTTGGATGTTACAAACTTGGATCAAATAAAGGAAGCAGCACAAAAAGCAATTGCGTTAGGGCCTGTTGATGTCGTGTTTAACAATGCAGGTTATGGGTTGGCCGGGCCGATGGAAGGCATGGCCGACGAGCAGATTACAAGACAGCTCGAAACCAATTTGTTGGGCGTAATGCGGGTTACACAAGCTTTTATACCGCATTTTAGGGAAAAACAAAGCGGGCTTTTTATTGCTACGACATCCATCGGCGGATTGGTTACTTTTCCCTTCTTTTCTATTTATCATGCAAGTAAATGGGCCTTGGAAGGTTGGAGTGAAAGTATGTCGTTCGAACTAAGTAAATTTGGGATTGGGATTAAAACAGTTTCACCGGGCAGCACCGAAACTGATTTTATCAGCCGTTCATTGGATTTGGCCAAACATCCTGCTTATGATGAATTATTGGATAAAACATTTTCAGCTTTTGCCAACAATCCAAAAATGGGAACTTTATCCTCTCCCGAACTTATCGCATCAATTGTTTATCAAGCCGCCATGGATGGCAAAGACCAGATAAGATATGTGGCTGGCGATGATGCCAAATACTTGTACAACGAACGTTTAAAAGTGGGCAATGAACAATTCAGAAAAGACATTGACCATATGTTTTTTGACAAGTAAACTTGTTAAATTGTTAGATTTGGCAGGCAAAATCCAAGTTTAGATTTGGCAGGCAAAATCCAAGTTTAGATTTTGCCTGCCTTAAAACTTTAAAAATGAAGACCGAAAAAAAAGAAGCACCGGTTATTTTCAATTCAATTTCAGAAATGCATTCTTTTCTCGGTTTGCCGAAACCTTTGCATCCTTTGGTCAGTTTGGTTGATTTTGGTGCAGTTGAAACAGCCCTCAGAAAACTTCCGCCTTCTTATATATTTAACTTTTACAAAATATCCTATACCCGAAAGTTTCAGGGAAAAATGAAATACGGACAAAGCTATTATGATTTTGACGAGGGCGGCATGATCTTTATTTCACCCAATCAACTGCTCGCATGTATCGAATCCAATTCCGATTTTAAAGGATATACTTTACTCCTTCACCCTGATTTTATCAGAAATTATCCGCTGGGAAAAAAGATCCAAGATTACGGTTTCTTTTTATATTCGGTAAACGAAGCATTGCATCTTTCAGAAACTGAATTGCAAACTATTGTTTCTGTTTTTGAAAATATCGAAAAGGAACTTACCACAACAATAGACGATATTAGCCAGGATGTTACGGTTTCTTACATCGAAGTATTGTTGAATTATAGCAACCGTTTTTATAAGCGGCAGTTCATCACCCGTAAGGCAGCAAGCAACGATTTATTGGAACAAATGGAAACGCTTTTAACCAACTATTTCAACAGCAAAGCAGCGTTGATGCAAGGTTTGCCAACGGTTCAAAACCTGGCAGAACAATTGAACGTTTCGCCAAGTTATTTAAGCGACATGCTTCGGTCTTTAACCGGCCAAAACGCACAGCAACACATCCACAACAAGCTGATTGAAAAGGCAAAAGAAATACTATCTACCAGTAATTTAACCGTTGCAGAAGTGGCTTATCAATTGGGGTTTGAGCATCCGCAATCTTTTAACAAAATATTTAAAAGCAAGACAAACTTATCGCCTTTAGAGTTCCGGTCTTCGTTTAATTAACTTCTAAAAATAAACCCTCATTTACTAAGTTTGCAATTTTATCTTTTAACTATACATTTCAAATCCAATTTTTTAATATTAAAACACTTTGAGCCAATGCTTCTTTTACCCTATAAAAATTGGTGTTTGCATCAATTCAAATTAATTAAAGCATGAACTTATCTGCAGAAAACAAAGTCCAAATTATTACTTATCGTGATGAGTTTAAGGAAATCTTTAGAAACATAAATTATGAATGGATTAAAAAATACTTTGAAGTTACCGAACTTGATAAAAAAGCTTTCAACAATCCGCAACAGGAAATTATTGATAAAGGAGGGTTTATTTTTTTGGCCCAATACGAAAATCAAATCGTGGGCTCAGTTGCTTTAGAAAAAATAACCGATCAGCAATATGCACTAACCCGAATGGGAGTTAACCCAGGTTATCAAGGACAAAAAGTTGGGCAATCTTTAATAGAAAAAACCATTGAAAAATCTAAAGAACTTGGTTTGAATAGCATAATCCTTTATACAAATCAAAAATTAATCAATGCACTTAATCTGTACTTTAAAAACGGTTTCAAAGTAGTTCCGCTTGATGATGTTCCTTATATCAGGGCAACTATAAAAATGGAACTTAAAATAGCAAGTTAAAACCATTGCTAAAATTTTAATCAGAAAATCCCACTTTAAGTCTTTGCTATTTTTAGATTGTTAATGTAACTTTTTAATACTTTAAATTTTTCTTTTCTAATTTTTATGCGATAAAAAAAGTATTGCATCAATCCAAAATTTATAACCTTATTGATCAAAGGAGTTTCATAAGCCGTTGCTAAATTTGTTATATTTGAATTTTGCAGATCAGATCAACCATGGAAACTATCTCACTTACCGATTGGTATAAAACAATCGGAACAACGATACCCGAAGAAATCAGTAAGGAGATCGGGCATTTTAACGTTTTTAAAAACGAAGAAGTAGTTGCGCAGTTTAAAACAAAAAAAGTGATGCCTTATAACACAAGGGCGTTTTATAAAATCAGTTTGATCAATGGCAGCAACACTTCCGAATATGCCGACAAGGTGATTGAAATTTCAAACAACGGCTTGTTGTTTGCAACGCCTAAAGTGCCTTACCATTGGACACCAAACAGCGAAAAACAAGGCGGTTACTTTTGTATTTTTACAGATGAATTTTTGATCAGGAACAAAAGCGGCGTTGTGCTGGACGATTTGCCGATTTTCAAGCCAGGCGGTTATCCGGTATTTGAACTTACAGACAAAGAATCAGCAGAACTGACGGCTATTTTTGTGAAGATGTACCAGGAACTGTCTTCTAATTATGCTTACAAATATGATTTGTTGCGCAATTATGTTTTAGAGCTGATCCATTACGGGCAAAAACTGCAACCTGCCACCGCTTTGTATCCCACACACACTGCTTCTAATCGCGTTACTTCCTTATTTGTTGAACTGCTGGAAAGGCAATTTCCGATAGAATCCACGCAGCAAAAACTTAGTTTAAGAACGGCCAAAGATTATGCTGACCGGCTGGCAGTGCACGTAAACCATTTGAACAAAGTTTTGAAAGAAAGTACCGGTAAAACTACCACAGAAATTATCAGCGGCCGGATTGTGCAGGAAGCCAAGATCCTTTTGAAACAAACGGATTGGAACATTTCTGAAATTGCTTATTGTTTAGGCTTTGAAGAAGTGGCTCATTTTTCAAACTTCTTTAAAAAACAAACCTCCTTTGCTCCTGTCGGGTTTCGGTCTTGAAGGTTTTGGTTTGAATTTTGCAAACTTTGGATTGGTGTTTGCAAACAAGCATACTTCTTTTACCGGCAATTTTGTTGTGTTGAATTTTAAACAAAACAAAAATGGAACTTACAAAAAACACAATTTTAATAACTGGCGGAACAAGCGGTTTCGGTTATCAATTTGCGTCCCAGCTTTTGGCTTTGGGCAATACGGTTATCATTACCGGCAGAGACCAATCCAAACTCGACCAAACAAAAAAGCAATTGCCGCAAGTCCATACTTTTCAAAGTGATGTAAGCGACCCAAATGCCATCATCGAACTTTATAAAAATGTAACCCAACAATTCCCGGAGTTGAATATTTTAATTAACAATGCAGGCGAAATGCGCAAAATAAGCTTGCATGACACTTCCATTGATCTGCTAAATATTACCCGCGAAATCGAAATCAACCTGATGGGCCCGATCAGGATGGTGCAGCAGTTTTTACCGCATTTAAAAACAAAAAAAACGGCTGCAATCCTCAATGTTACTTCCGGCCTTGCGTTGGTCCCTTTTCCAATTTCCCCAATTTATGGCGCCACCAAATCCGGCCTCCGTTCTTATACCAAATCGTTAAGGGTACAATTAAAAAACACCAATATCAAAGTGTTTGAACTGGTTGCACCGGGTGCCAATACGCCTTTAAATGACAAGTTTGCAAACGTAGATGGGTTTGATGGCAAACAAAATATGGAACCAGACAAAATTGTTCAGGCTGCTATCAAAGGGTTGGAAACCAACAAGCTTGAAATTTAT
>CAXTKQ010000029.1:18991-32661 GCA_964244955.1 uncultured Sphingobacteriaceae bacterium
GGGCATAGCTAATGTTATCAAAATCATGTCGCGGATTGCACCTAAATTTGTGTTAAGCCAAACCAGCAAAGTTGGGGCGAAAATGATGCAATAAACTTTAATTTAATTGACGGTTTTTATGAAAATCATAAGTGGGATACTCATCATAATTGTAGCTATTTTAAGTTTTAAACATGGCCTGGATGGGTTAAGGAACAATGCACCAAACGGCGATGCAAATATGTTTGCCTGGGGCATCCACAAACCTTTTCAAAATGTATTAAATATCACCACTATTCTTGTTGCTTCAATGATCTTGTTTCCGCAAACATTTTTTGCGGGCAATATCATCAGTGCCATGTTGTTTATTTTACTGATGGGTTTTCAATTGCAATCCGGAAACATAAAAGCAGCATTAATCGAAATCCCATTTTTATTTTTGCCGTTGGTTTTAATTTATTTGGGACATCCTTTTAAGAAGTAAAAGCAGTAAAATTGGCTATGTAACTCCGATCCAATAGTCCAAATTTGCAATCTTGTTTTTTGAACTATGGATTTCTAATCATTAAAAAAACAACACACCAATTTTTACCTGATAAAAGAAGTATAGTGCCTTTTCCTAAAAAACGTCCGTTAATTTATTAAATCCAAACAACTAAACCAAAACTCTAACAAAAGAATGTAAATTTGCCAACAAGGTTATCCAAGCAACATGAAGGCAAAATACATTAACCCGTTTACAGATTTTGGTTTTAAAAAGATTTTTGGCGAAGAAGCCAGCAAGCCGCTTTTGCTTGATTTTTTGAACGCCCTTTTGCCTCAAACCAATAAAATAGCAGGTCTAACTTTTAAAAACACCGAACAATTAGGGCAAACAGAAGCCGACCGGAAAGCCATCTACGATATTTATTGTGAAAATGAAAACGGTGAAAAGTTTATCGTAGAGCTGCAAAAAGCCAAACAGAATTACTTCAAAGAGAGGACAATTTACTATTCCACTTTCCCTATCCGCGAGCAAGCCGAAAAAGGCGAATGGAACTATAACCTCAAAGCAGTTTATTGTGTTGGCATCTTAGATTTTACTTTTGACGATTATGAAAACGAGCCAGAGAAAAGCGAGGTCGTGCACACCATTAAGTTGAAAAACCAAAACGGCCAGGTTTTTTATCATAAGCTGACCTACATTTATTTGGAAATGCCAAATTTCAAAAAGGCGGAAGCCGAATTGGAAACCCGTTTAGACCAATGGCTGTATTTTATCAAGCATTTGGAAGACTTCCAATCAATACCCACCATTTTTAAAGATGAAGTTTTTATACAAGCCTTTGAAAAAGCAGAACTGGCGAAGTTTGACCAGAACGAATTGGACAGTTATGAAAACAGTTTAAAAACTTACAGAGATCTAAAAGGCGTTATTGACACAGCTTTTGACGAAGGCAAGTTAGAAGGCAAGATAGAAGGCAAGTTAGAAGGCAAGTTAGAAGGCAAAATAGAAGTTGCAAAAAAGATGAAACTGAAGGGGATTTCACCTAAAGATATATCTGAATTGACGGGCCTTACCGAAAGTGAAATAGAAAAGTTGTAGTTTTATAAAACATTCCGATAGCCCCCTGATTGGTAATCCTGTTTTTAAAGCCCCAATCTGAAATCCGACTATAATCAATACAAATTATTACCCGGTAAAAGAAGCATGGCAGCCTTCTTCCTCTGCACCAAGACTTTCAGAACTTGATAAAAGAATCCAATTAAAGGCAATATCAAAACAGATGGAACCACATTTGCTTCCGGGGAATATTGACTGTCGAAAAAAAATTATAACTGAAAAAATAATTTTGGTACAATGAAAAATAATTTCAAAAATGCGTAACCCTTTTAACTAAGCCCACGTAGAAGAAAGCGGTTTTAGAAATTATTTGGTTAATGTTCTGTTTTAGTTCAATCCCTGCTTTGCAAAAGGCAGGGATTTTTTTGTGAAGGCTTTTTTTACCTTTCGCAAAATTTTGGTTACATGCTTCTTTTATCAACTAAAAATTAAGGTCATATAAATCTTTAGCCGAAATTCTGCTACTTTTAGCGATGCGTTTTTTCTTTTGTTTCTGGCTAATTTTAACAATACCTACAATTTCCCTTGCACAAGCCGGCACCATTTCCGGAAAAGTAACCGCGATTGATACCAAAGGCCCGTTGGGCAAAGCTAGTGTTTTTCTCAGCAACGCTACGTTTGGAACCGTTACGGCCGAAGACGGAACTTTTACGCTAACCGGTGTAAAACCTGGCCAATATAATTTAGTCGTTTCTATTTTGGGTTACGAAACTTATAACCAAACTGTTTTGGTAGGCGCAAAACCACAGCAACTAACCATCGAAATGATGCCCAAACCGATACAAATGCGGGAAGTTGTCATCACCACTAGTGCCAATTGGAAAAAAAACTATGCTTTGTTTATCAGGAATTTTATTGGCACAACAGAAAACGCCAAACTTTGCAAAGTGCTAAACCCGCACGCCGTTTACCTTATCTATCACAAAAAAACACAAACGCTGGAAGCCTCAACGGATGATTTTTTGGAGGTGGAAAACCGGGCTTTAGGTTATAAAGTCCGTTTTTTGATCAAGGAATTTGAAAGCAGCTCGCTTACCAGCATTATCCGTTATCAAGGGCAAGTGTTGTTTGAAGAACTGAAAGGCAGCGAATCGCAAAAAAAGAAATGGCAGGAAAAACGGCGCCAGGCTTATTACGGTTCGAGCATGCACTTTTTCCGCGCTTTGTACCAGCAGCATTTACAGCAGGAAGGTTTTGTGATCCGCCAGTTGCAACGGCGGCCAAACCCAAAACGTTTGCCGGAAGAAATTTTGCAGCAGAAATATGCAAAGTTTAACAAAAGCAACAACCGCGATTCGGTAAACTACTGGAACGAAAAGGCGCAGGAACCACGCTATATCGAAAACCTGGTTAAACAACCTTTGCATGAGGAAGACGTATTGCGGCGCACGGAGCAGGCCGGTTTGTTTGCGCTTACTTTTCCTGATTGTTTGTACGTTGTTTATACCAAAAAAAGCGACCCCAACAATTTGGACAATGTTTACCGTCCGCTTGATTTGGAAAGCAATGCCACCAGCATCATCACTTTATATGCCCAATATGCTTTGTTTGATTTGAACGGCGTAGTAATCTCCCCGCAAAGTACATTGTACGAAGGCGATTGGGCAAACGACAAGTTGGCCGAACTGCTGCCGGTAGATTATGCCCCATAAAAGAAGCATCTACTTTGCTTCACTTTGTCATTTCGACCGAAGGGAGAAATTTTCTTCAAAACCGTAAAAGAAGCATGTTATTTAACTTCCGTTTCCTCAGTTTCTGCCGGTTTTTTAAAACGGTTTCTGCCCCAGGAAACCCGCGCTTTTCGTTCCCGCACGTTGCTGATTAGGGTTTTATAATGAACCAGATAAGTAATCAGCAAAGCAATCAAACAGCCGCCGATTACGCCAGCAGCCCGCTCTACGGCTATCTGCCAGAAATATTGTCCAAATTCATGAATGCAAATGATAACAACCGAAGCCAATGCCGAACGTGTAGCAGCCTGCAATTTTAGCAGTTCGCAAATCACCACAACAATCACTACGCCCAAACAAATCATAAAAAATGCCGGCGGATGCAGAAAGAACAGCAGCAAACCTGTGCCCGCCCCTACTAAATTGGCTTTGATGCGCACTTCGGCTAAGTTGATCGCATCTTTTCCTTCGGGAGAAAGCACCAGCAAAATCGAAACCAGGCTCCAGGCACCGCCCTCAGGGAAAGCGCGGTAAATAAAAAACCCGATCGCGGCACCAATCAAGCATTTTAAAATATACAATAAAAAATCAACCTGTTTCTGGTTCATATATTTTGTCAAGCAAATCGAAGACTGGACAACAAAGGTATGCTGCCTTGGTTTAACACAATCAGCAGACACCAATTTTTATGTGGTAAAAGAAGCATCTGCCAAACCCAAAAATTCTGTTTGCTTCTGGTAATATTCCTGTACCTATCCGGCACAAAAAACGTAAATATCACGGTAAAAACTTACCTTTGCGCCAATGATTGCAATTAATGATTTAACTTACGAAATCGGTTCCAGGGCATTGTACGACGAAGCCAACTGGCACATTAAACCAGGTGAAAAAATTGGTTTGATTGGCGCCAACGGAACCGGAAAAACCACTTTGCTGAAACTGATTGTAGGCGATTTGAAACCTACTTCGGGCACTATTTCCAAATCCAAGGAACTGACGATTGGTTACCTGAACCAGGATTTGCTTTCTTACGCTTCTGATAAAAGTATTTTGCACGTGGCGATGGAAGCTTTTGAGCGGCAGAACCAATTGCACGATGAAATCGAAGCTTTATTAAAGAAACTGGAAACCGATTATACGGAAGATGTTTTGCATAAATTGAGCGATAAACAAAGCGAGTTTGAAGCTTTGGACGGTTATAATATTGAGTACAAAGCGCACGAAATTTTGGCTGGTTTGGGTTTTAGCGATGCCGATACCGAACGCAAATTGAGCACTTTTTCGGGCGGTTGGCGAATGCGCGTAATGCTGGCCAAAATCCTGTTGCAGGCACCCGATATTTTGTTGCTCGATGAGCCAACCAATCACTTGGATTTGCCTTCGATCCAATGGTTGGAAGATTATTTAAAAGCTTTTGAAGGCGCAGTGGTGATCGTATCGCACGACAGGTGGTTTTTGGATAAAGTGATCAACAAAACGGTAGAATCCCGCAAAGGAAAACTGACTTCTTACTCAGGCAACTACTCTTTTTATGTTGAAGAAAAAGACTTGAGAGGAGAAATCCAGAAGAACGAGTTTAAAAACCAGCAGGCAAAAATCAAACAGGAAGAACGCTTGATCGAGCGTTTCCGCGCCAAAGCTTCCAAAGCAAAAATGGCGCAATCACGCATTAAAGCGTTGGACAAATTGGAGCGTGTGGAAGATGTGGACGATGATAACCCATCGGTAAATTTCAGTTTTAAGTTTTCCCGTCAGTCTGGCCGCCATGTCATCAATATTGAAAACCTCACCAAAAAATATCCGGCGATTGACATTGTTGAAGGCGCACACGCGGTTATCGAAAAAGGCGACAAAATTGCTTTGATTGGTGCCAACGGCCGCGGTAAATCTACTGTTTTGCGCATTATTGCCGGAGCGGATAAAGAGTTTGAAGGCAAAAGCGAAACCGGTTACAACGTTACGCAAACCTTTTTTGCCCAGCACCAATTGGAGGCTTTGCACCTGGACAGCGAGATTTTGCAGGAATTACAACGCTTCGCCCCAAAACACAACGAAACGGAACTGCGCTCTATTTTGGGTTCGTTTTTGTTTACCGGCGATGATGTTTTCAAAAAAATCAAGGTGCTTTCTGGTGGAGAAAAATCGCGCGTGGCGTTAGCCAAAGCTTTAACTGCCGATGCCAACTTTTTGATTCTGGATGAGCCGACCAACCATTTGGATATTGCTTCGGTCAATATTTTAATCCAGGCTTTGCAGCAATATGAAGGAACGGTAATTGCCGTTTCGCACGACCGGTTTTTCTTGGACAATATTGCCAACAAGATTTGGTTTATCGAAGATCAGCAGATCAAAGAATATCCGGGAACGTATGCCGAGTACGAAGTTTGGCAGGCCAAACGGAAATTGGAAGCGAAATCGGCTCCGGCAACACCTCAGCCTAAAAAAGAAGTAAAAAAGGAAACCGTTGCGGTTAAACAGCCAACGGAAGATAAATCTAAAACGTTAAAAAAACTGAACCAGGATTTATCCGGAATGGAGCAGAAAATTACGGAGCTGGAAAAAAATGTAAAGCAACTGGAAGCCGAACTGAGCGACGATAAAATTTACAAACAGCAAAACCGCTTGCAGGAAGTGAACAAAAACCTGAAACAAAAACAGCAGGAACTAAAGCAGCAACAGGAAAAATGGGAAGCTTTGGCCGACCAGATTTTGGAAATGGAAGAAAGTTAAACAATGCTTCTTTTACCGGCATAAAATTGGCAAACAATTTAAAAGCTGCGGTATTTTATATTACAGGATTTGTTTCTTAATTTTAAACAGGATAATTAAATTATGGCTTTTTCATTTTTTAACACGGCACCTAAAATATTAAGCGATAAATTTATCAAATTGGCAAAAGAAGGCCATCTGCCCGATATTATGGAAGCTATTGATGATGAACGTCATAATAAAAAATCGCTTAAAGGAACTTCTAAAAACGGATTGATTACTGTTGAACGCATCGGTTCTTTTCCAAAAAGCAGATGAATTTTGCCCTGCCTACCATCATTTTGTTGTTGATGCTGGTGCCGGGTTTTTTGTTCAGGCGTTTGTATTACAGCGGAGAATTTTCTAAGGAATATTTTAAGCAAAACTTTACCGATTACCTTTTCCCTTCGCTCCTCTTTAGCATTCTGATCCACCTTGTTTGCCAGGGTTTTATCAGGCTGTCGGGCCATAAAATAAGTTTGTGGCCACTGTTCCTCCTGATTGGAAGCAACGGAAGCAGCAGCGAAACAAGTGTTGCTTTTTTACAGATTTATCAAAACATCTATCACATTTTCTTTTACTTCATTTTTACTGCTTTTACCGGTGCGATTTTAGGCTACCTCGGTAAATATGTGGTGCGGAACTTAAAGCTCGACCGTAAATACCAATTGTTCCGCTACCAAAACGAATGGCATTATGTTTTTACCGGAGAAATCCTGGGTTTTCCAAATATTGGTGGACAGTATGATGTGCAGCCGGAAGTTCAATATGTTGATGCATTGGTAAAAACGGCTGAAGGCAGTGTTTTGTACAGCGGCTACCTCTCGCACTACGTCCTTTCCAGTTCCAACGGAATTGACCAATTGTATTTGAGCGATGTAAAGCGCCGTTATTTGAAAGACGATCATCGGCCCGAAAACTCAGATCCATATTATTACATGCCCGGAGATTTCACCATTATTCCTTACCGCGAGGTAATGAATTTAAATATTACTTATTACCGGATCAATCAAAGTCCGCCGGAAGTATTAGCTGAATAAAAACGCCTATGAAAACAAGTTTAAGTTTTTGGTTGATATGCTTCTTTTACCTGTTAAATTTCAGAAATGTAAAAGCGCAAACCATTTACCAAGACGCTGTTTTTCAACCCAATATCAAAACCGTTGATCTTTTTAACGCGCAGCAGGAAGGCTCCTTCCCGATCATTGGTTTGCGCAGCAACGATGTTTTGCTGTTGAGTTTTGATGATTTGAACGGCGGCTCCAAAACTTACAATTACACCATCGAACATTGCGATGCCGAATGGAAACCTTCCAACTTGTCGCCTTCCGAGTACTTGCAAAGTTTCAATGAAGACCGGATCATGGATTACCGTTATTCATCCAACACCATCCAAAAATACACGCATTACCAGCTTACGTTTCCTAATTACAACATCGTTCCAAAACTTTCCGGAAATTACGTTTTGAAAGTTTATCCCGAAGGAAACCCGCAGCAACCTATTTTAACGCGCCGTTTTTATGTGGTTGATAACCGGGCCGGGATTGCGGCCGTCATCGCGCCTTCCAACAATGTTACCAGCCGGACTTCCAACCAAAAACTCAATTTTAATGTTGATGTAACGCCATTAAACGTAACCAATCCTTATGCTGAAGTTAGGACTTTGGTTTTGCAAAATGGCCGGAACGATGTAAGCCAGATGAACACCCGGCCGCAGTTTATCCAGGGCGGTTTGCTGCAGTACACTGATTTTCAAACCAATGATTTTCCCGGAGGAAACGAATTCCGGCGTTTTGATTTGCGCACTTTGCTTTCGGGCGGAGAACACATTGATAAAATTTACCGCGATACGGCAAACACGGTGATGCTGATGAATGACCGTCCGTTGGATCAGCCCAGTTACACTTTTCAATACGATAACGACGGCAACTTTTTCATCCGCAATACCAATGGCCGCGATCCGCGTTTGGATGCCGATTATGCACACGTTTACTTCAATTTATATTTCACGCCGCCAACGCCAAACAGTACTGTTTTTATCACCGGAAAATTTAACAATTACCGTTTGGATGAAGGCAGCAAAATGGTTTACGATGCTTCGCGCGGCTTTTTTTACAGCAATTTATATTTGAAGCAAGGCATTTATGATTATCATTACGTGTTGAAAAATGGAAACGAGATTGACCAAACCACGATTGACGGCAGCCATTTTGAAACCGAAAACGATTACCAGGTTTTGGTGTATTACAAACGCGCCGGCAGCCGTTACGAAGAATTGGTAGGATATCAATTGCTCAATTCGGTTAAAGGAAACAGTTTGCGCTAAACACATCACCAAAAAAAGCACGATAAAAGAAGCATGCTCGAACAGCTCGATTTACAAAACCTGTTAATTTTGGATATTGAAACCGCGCCACAGTATCGCCATTACGAGGAACTGCCCGAACATTTGCAGCTTTTGTGGGAACAGAAAACGGCTTACCAGCGCAAAGAAATTTCGGCGGCAGCGTTTTACGAACGGGCAGGAATTTGGGCCGAATTCGGAAAGATTATTTGTATTTCGGCCGGTGTTTTTTCGGATGCCGAGGGAAATTCGCTTCGCATTAAATCTTATTGTTGCGATGAAGAAAGTGAATTGCTGGAAAGTTTTGCAACGATGCTTAACCGCCAACCTGTCAACAAAATCCTGTGTGCGCACAACGGCAAAGAGTTTGATTTTCCGTATTTGTGCCGAAGGATGCTGATCCATCAAATCGCCATTCCGCCTCAGCTCCAAACTTTCGGCAAAAAGCCCTGGGAAACAAACCATTTGGACACGATGGAATTATGGAAATTCGGCGATCATAAAAACTATACTTCGCTAAGTTTGCTGGCTGCTATTTTCAACATCCCAACACCAAAAGACGACATAGATGGCAGCGAAGTTGGCCGCGTTTATTGGGAAGAAAACGACCAGGAACGCATCCGTATCTATTGCCAGAAAGACGTAATTACGGTGGCACAACTGCTCAAACGTTTCCGCGGGGAAGAACTGATTTCCGAAGAAAGCATTACTTACATTGACTAACTGATGGGTTTGAAAGTTGACCGGCTGAATGTAAGTTTCAAAACCGGGGACACCAATTTTTATGCGGTAAAAGAAGTATCGTTTCAATTGGAACCCGGAAAAGTGTTGGGGATTGTGGGCGAATCCGGTTCCGGAAAATCTGTTACTTCGCTGGCTTTAATGCGTTTATTGGATGAAGAAAAAGCAAAGGTAACAGGCTCTATTATATTGAATGACAAAGCATTATTAGAACTACCGGAAGCAGAAATGCGCAGCTTTCGAGGCAACCAAATTGGAATGGTTTTCCAGGAACCAATGACTTCGCTCAACCCGGTTTTAACTTGCGGTTACCAGGTTGCCGAAGCGATACAATTGCATTTAAAAGTTGGCCAAAAAGAAGCCAGAAGCAAAACAATAGATTTATTTAAAGAAGTACAACTGCCGCGGCCGGAAGCTATTTTTGAAAGTTATCCGCACCAAATTTCGGGCGGGCAAAAACAGCGCGTAATGATTGCGATGGCTTTAAGCTGCAATCCGGAAATTTTGATTGCCGACGAACCAACTACGGCACTGGATGTAACTGTTCAAAAATCAATCCTGGAGCTTCTTTTACGGATTAAAAATGAACGCAACAGCAGTTTGATTTTTATTTCGCATGATCTGGGCGTGATCCGGGAAATTGCCGACGAAGTGATCGTGATGTACAAAGGCAAAATTGTAGAACAGGCTGCAACCGAAACGATTTTTTCTGATCCGCAGCACCCTTACACCAAAGGGTTGCTGGCTTGCCGCCCTTCGCCGCAATTTCGTTTAAAAAAGTTGCCGGTGATCCGGGATTTTTTAAAGACAGATCAGCAGGGAGAAATCCAATCGTCCGGTTTAACCATCCACGAAATACGGGAACGATATGCGTTAAGCGACGAGGAAAAAAAACATCGGCAAAAAAAGCTTTACAACCAGGAACCGTTGCTGAAAATCAGAAACCTGAACACTTGGTTTCCGATTAAAAAAGGGTTTCTGCAACGCTCAACCGAAGTGGTAAAAGCGGTAAACAACATCAGTTTTGAAGTTTTTCCGGGAGAAACGCTGGGTTTGGTTGGTGAATCCGGTTGTGGCAAAACAACTTTGGGCCGAAGTTTAATCCGTTTGATTGAACCAAACCTCGGCAAAATTATTTTTAAAGGACAAGATATTTTAACGCTTCCGCAAAATGAAATGCGCCGGATGCGGAAAAAAATGCAGTTGGTTTTCCAAGACCCTTACTCTTCCCTCAACCCAAAAACAACGATAGGAGACGCCATTTTAGAACCAATGGAAGTTCACGGATTGTACGCAAATCAGCAACAGCGCAAAAAGAAAGTGCTGGAATTGTTGGACCGCGTAAATTTATTGCCGGAACATTTTAACCGTTATCCGCACGAGTTTTCGGGCGGACAACGCCAACGCATCGTCATCGCCCGCGCTTTGACTTTGCAGCCTGAGTTTATCATTTGTGATGAATCGGTTTCTGCTTTAGATGTTTCTGTGCAGGCGCAGGTTTTAAATCTGCTGAAAGATTTGCAGTGGGAATTTAACCTCACGTATATTTTTATTTCGCATGATCTCTCTGTTGTAAAGCATTTTGCCGACCGCATGATGGTGATGAACAAAGGCGAGATCATTGAAACGGGCGACCCGCAGGAGATTTACGAACACCCAAAAGAAACTTATACGCAAAAACTGATTGCTTCCATTCCCGGTTCCGGTTTGCCTTACTAAAAATCGTTCAGCCAGGCAAAACACTTTATCAGGCTAAATCCTTGTATCTTTGCAAATAATATATGGCAACAAAGAATAAAACCAGCCATTCTGTAAAACAAGTGCTTAGCCAATTGGTGCTGCAGGTTTTTGAGAATAATGGCAACCAATCTTATAATTACAAACAGGTTTCGGCGAAATTGAACATTACCGATCCTGAATCCAGGGAAACTATCTTGGAAATTTTGCAGGAAGAAGCCAAAAAACAGGTGCTAAAAGAAGTATCGCGCGGCAACTTCCAACTAGTAGAACTGAAAACTTTTGTGGAAGGCAGAGTAGACATGACTGCCGATGGATCGGCTTTTATCGTTACCGATGACGAAGCTGAAACTGATATTTTTGTGGGCCCGCGGAAATTGCGCAACGCATTGCATGGCGACCGTGTAAAGATTTACGTTTACGGAAAATCGAAAGGCAAGCACAAAGAAGGCGAAGTGATCGAGATTATCCAGCGCGCCAAAATGGAGTTTTCGGGCATTGTAAAACTTTCAGAACGTTTTGCTTTTTTCATCCCCGACGACCGCAAAATGCTGCATGATATTTTTATCCCGATTTCGGAACTGAACGGCGCTAAAAACGGTATCAAAGCGATTGCAGAAATTACCGACTGGCCGCCGGAAGCCAAAAACCCGATTGGCCGCATCAAACAAATCCTGGGAAAACAAGGCGAGAACAATACCGAAATGAACGCGATTTTGGCCGAATATGGTTTTCCGCTTTCGTTTCCTGCCGAAGTTGAACGGGAAGCAGAAGAGATTAGCGATGAAATTTCGGCAGAAGAAATTGCCAAACGCCGCGATTTTCGGACGACAACCACTTTCACCATTGACCCGGTTGATGCGAAAGATTTTGACGATGCCATCGCTTTTAAATTCCTCGAAAATGGGAATTATGAAATCGGCGTTCACATTGCCGATGTTTCGCATTATGTTTTGCCAAATACGCCTTTAGATGCTGAAGCTTTTGAGCGCGGCACTTCGGTTTATCTGGTTGACCGTGTGATTCCAATGCTTCCTGAAAGATTGTCGAACGGCGTTTGTTCACTTCGGCCAAAAGAAGACAAGCTGTGTTTTGCAGCGGTTTTTGAAATGGATGCCGATGCACAAATTGTAACCGAATGGTTTGGCAAAACGATCATTCATTCTGACCGACGTTTTGCTTATGAAGATGTGCAGGAAATTATCGAGGCACAATCCGGCAATTTTGTAAAAGAAATTTTGTTGCTGAACGAGCTGGCCTACAAACTGCGCGACCGGAAATTCAAGAACGGCGCCATCAGCTTTGAAACCGCAGAAGTAAAATTTAAGCTCGACGAACAAGGCAAACCCTTGGGCGTTTATACCAAAGAACGCAAAGACGCGCACAAATTGATTGAAGATTTTATGCTGCTGGCCAATCGCCGCGTGGCAGAATTTATCGGTAAAAAAGGCAAAGGCAAAAACAAATACACGTTTGTTTACCGTTCGCACGATTCGCCGAAGGAAGACAATTTACTTTCGTTTGCGCAGTTTGCTTTGCGTTTTGGTTACAAAATCAACACGAACACAGATAAGGAAATCGCAAAATCGCTCAATCATCTAATGGCCGATGTGGAAGGCAAAAAAGAGCAGAATGTGTTGACGCAATTGGCTATCCGCTCGATGGCGAAAGCGGTTTATACGACTAAGAAAACCAGTCATTACGGTTTGGCTTTTGATTTTTATACGCATTTTACTTCGCCTATCCGCCGTTATCCCGACGTGATGGTGCACCGTTTATTGGAACATTATCTGGCTGGCGGAAAACCGGTGGATGCAGAAACTTATGAAAAACTAAGCGTGCATTCTTCGCAAATGGAGAAAAAAGCGGCCGATGCAGAACGTGCTTCAGTAAAATACAAGCAGGCCGAATATTTGCAAAACCAGATCGGTACTGTTTTTACCGGTATAATTTCGGGCGTTACCGAATGGGGCATGTATGTGGAAATTGAAGAGAACAAGTGCGAAGGGATGATCCGGCTGCGCGACATTACCGACGATTTTTACACATTGGACGAGAAGAATTACGCCATCATCGGTCAGCGGAAAAAGAAAATTTACCAGTTGGGCGACGAAGTAAAAATCAAGGTAAAAAGCGTTGACCTTACCAAAAAGCAAATTGATTTTTCACTCGTCCAGGAATAACGCCTTCAGAAAATCTTATGCATTCAATACAGCAGCTACAAAATATTATTGTTCAGGCCATCAAAGGCAAAAAATATCCTGAAGAACCGGCAGAACTATACGAGCCGATGCAGTACATGATGAATTTGGGCGGAAAACGCCTTCGCCCTGCCCTGCTTTTGATGGGCTGCGATGCTTTTGGCGGCGATATTTACCAGGCCATCAATCCGGCAATTGCTATCGAAGTATTCCATAATTTTACGTTGATGCACGATGATATTATGGACAATGCGCCAATCCGCCGAGGAAAAACCACGGTCCATGAAAAGTGGAATTCGAGCGTTGGCATTCTTTCCGGCGATGCAATGCTGGTGGAAGGCTACAAGCTGATGATGCAGGTAAATGAAAAAGTGCTGCGCCCGGTTTTAGAGATTTTTAACCATACGGCCATTGCCGTTTGCGAAGGCCAGCAGTTGGACATGAATTTTGAGCAATTGCCGGTTGTTAAAATTGATGCTTATATCAATATGATCCGTTTAAAAACTGCGGTTGTTTTGGGCGGCGCTTTAAAAATCGGTGCTTTGATTGCCGGTGCCACGCCAACCGAAGCCAATTTAATTTATGCTTTTGGCGAAGATTTAGGCATTGCTTTCCAATTGCAGGACGATATTTTGGATGTGTACGGC
>CAXTKQ010000030.1:0-32403 GCA_964244955.1 uncultured Sphingobacteriaceae bacterium
TCCACAATGTGCGTACAAACGGTATCCAAAAAGTGCCTGACGTGCGAAACCACCAAAACAATTGCTTCGTAGCTGGCCAAAAAGTCTTCCAACCAGGCAATCGTGTTGATGTCCAAATCGTTGGTCGGCTCATCCAGCAACAAAATATCCGGGTTGCCAAACAGTGCCTGCGCCAATAACACGCGTACTTTTTGGTTACCGTCCAGTTCTTTTAATTGTTTGTAATGCAATTCTTCCTTGATGCCCAGGTTGCTCAACAAAGTTGCGGCGTTGCTTTCAGCATTCCAGCCATCCATTTCGGCAAACAAGTTTTCCAGTTCGCCGGCACGCTCGCCGTCTTTGTCGGTAAAATCCTCCTTCATGTAAATGGCGTCTTTTTCCTTCATCACCTTGTACATTTCCTGGTGGCCAATCAAAACGGTTTCGATCACCGGAAACTCGTCAAACTCGTAGTGGTTTTGTTTGAGGACGGCCATCCGCTCGCCCGGCGTAAAACTGTAAGTTCCGCTGGTTGGGTCAATTTCGCCCGAAAGGATTTTTAAAAACGTGGATTTCCCTGCACCGTTTGCGCCGATAATGCCGTAACAATTGCCCTGCGTAAATTTGAGGTTAACGTCTTCAAAAAGCGTGCGTTTGCCGTAACGTAAGGAGAGGTTGGATACCGTAATCATATTGTACTAATTTTGCTGCAAAGATACCTATTATCGGCAGGAAAATAAACGTGGAATGTACTTTTTGCTGATGCTTCTTTTAGCATACTTTTTTAGGTGTCAGGGTTTGTTTGTTTTTTATTTCAGATCTAATTTCAAAACAGTAATTCGTTAATTTTAATCATGTAAACCTGGAAATTGCGCGAGCTTATCTCCACAACTTTATCCAAATAAAAAGTTTTAGAACTATCTGCAATTGTAAGTCGAAAAGATTTCAGCATAAAAGTTTTTTGTTGTGAAGTATTGTTTAATCCGAGAAAACGCTACAATTGGATTGCCGAAGAACTGGCGCGCGAAGTAGAGTTTTTAATGAAAGATGGAAGCGCAGCCATGCAAGCCAAAGGAAAAAAGATTTTAAAAGCAATGAAATAATAGCCATGCTTCTTTTACCTGCATAAATTTTGCAAACCAATGATTGTACGAAAGTTTATCTTCGCGCCTCAATCTGTCACCAAAAAACATGGAAATTGCCGAGGGCTTATTATTCGCGCTGCTTTGGGCTTCGGCCACCGTTGCCACCAAGTTTGCATTCCATTCCTGCGATTTGTTTTTGCTCACTTTCATCCGGTTTATAACCGTGAGTTTGGTTTTAATAAGCTACACGTACCTCATTAAAAACAAAACAAGCCGTTTCCCCACTAAAACTGAATTTAAAAAGCTGTTTATTTTGGGGATTTTGAATGTAACCATTTACATGTCGGGCTATTTAATTGCCATCAAATATGTTTCGGCTGGATTGATCAGTTTGATAACGGCCGTAAACCCTTTGTTGCTGATCCTTTTTTCGGCTATCATTTATAAACGCAAGTTAACGCCGTTTGAAATCACCGGGATTGTGCTTGCCGTTTCGGGTTTGGTATTGGCTGCTGTGCCGAACTTGTACCACAGCCATGCTACTTTGCAAGGTATTTTGGCGTTGGTTGCCGGTATTGCAGCGCTTTCTACCGGCAGTATTTATTACGCCAATTCTGGTTTAACCTTAAAAAAAATGGAAGTGAACACCTGGCAAATTACCATCGGCGGCCTGTTGTTTTTACCGGTAGTTTTGTGGAATGGTTCAAATAACTTTTTAATTCCCGACCTGCGTTTTTTCCTCAGCATCACGTGGTTAATCGTTCCGGTTTCGATTGTGGCCTAAGCCATGTGGCTTTATTTGGTACAAAAAGATTCGGTAAAAGCCGGTTTATGGCTGTTTTTAACTCCGGCTTTGGGTTACATTATGGCCGTGATTATCCTCCACGAAAAAATAACAGTTTACGGCGTTGCCGGAAGTTTGCTGGTGGTAAGCGGCCTGCTTTATTCGCGGAGAAAGAAAATTGCAGTAGCCGTGCAAACGGTAGAATAACGATGCTTCTTTTACCGGCAAAAAATTGGTGAACTAAAACTTCAAATTTTTCCTCAGCATTTCCGCAACTTTAACCACGCCAACCGTTGCTTTTTCTTCCACTTTAATCAAATTTTTAATTGAAGAGATGGTAGGGATTTTCGGGTCAACGATATATTTCGGCGTTTCATCCGGCATGTAATCCAACAAGCCAGCCGCCGGATAAACCGCCAGCGAAGTGCCAACCAGCATAAAAACTTCCGCTTCCGTACAAATCATGGCCGCCTTTTCAATCATCGGCACCGCTTCGCCAAACCAAACAACATGTGCGCGCAACTGCGAACCCAACTCGCAAACTTCGCCCATTTTTATTTCCCAACCATTAATCGGGTAAGTTAAATTCGGGTTTTTGTTGGATTGTGAACGCGTGATCACGCCATGCAAATGCACCACGTTGGTAGAACCGGCGCGCTCGTGCAGATCGTCAATATTTTGAGTGATAATCGTAACGTCGAAATCTTTTTCCAGCGCAGCCAAAGCAAAATGGGCGGCGTTTGGCTGCGCGTCCAACACGTTTTTGCGGCGTTCGTTGTAAAAAGTTTGCACCAGTTCCGGGTTTTTGCGCCAAGCTTGCGGCGTGGCCACATCTTCAATGTTATAACCTTCCCAAAGCCCGTCGCTGTCCCGAAACGTTTTCAAACCGCTTTCGGCACTGATGCCTGCGCCTGTTAAAACCACTAATTTTTGCATGGTAAAAGAAGTATTGGTTAGTCGGAAAGTTTGAAAAAGTCGGGAAGTCCGAAAGTTGGTAAGACCAAACCTTAAATTCTACAACTTTTTCTCTTTTTCAAACCGGTCTAACTATCTATTTTAAAACTTTTCTTTCTTTGGTTTTCTAACTTTCTGACTTTTCAACTTGTTATTTTCTTTCGCTCTTTCCGACTCACCGCTCTTTTTTAAAATTTGGGCGTGCCCCTATGGGTCGGGCTATCCGCTCCAAGTCCTCGCTCGTGCCTCGCTGTGGGCTTTCCGCTGCTATCCCTCACGCGGCAAAGCGCCTACCTTTTTGCTGAATTTATAATACCGTTAAAGAATCATAGCAAATAAAAAATACAATAAGTCATTCCTAAATTAAATGCTGCGTGACAAAATACAGCTCCAAATATCGACCCTGAACGTTGTTTACAAATGAAAAATATTATACTCACTGAAAACATACTTATTATCCAAATTAAAGTAGGAATAGTTAAAAAATTCCACTGATTGTCAATGTAAATTAATCCAAAATGTGCAATATGCGTTAGAGCAAACGCAGCACTATCAACAATTGAAGCTTTTCTTTCTCCTATTGATTTTGCGAAACTTGCATGAACGATTCCCCTGAAAAATAATTCTTCACCTATTGGACTGAAAATCATTCCTGTTAAAGCAAAAGTTGAAAACATTACTGCTTTATCATGTCGGTTAATTACGACTGGAATTTTATAAGATTTACCAATATAATGATACCAATTGCTGTAACTATTTCCATAAAGGCTTTTTCCAATATAAAATAACAAGAAACTAAAAAGTAATCCTATAATAAAAGCGAATAAAAGCCATTGGTAGCGTTTTGGTTTGGCTAAACCTATTTGTTTCTGTCCGTACCCAGAGAGAAACAAGAAAGGCGCAATTGCAGAAACAAACATTATTAATCCAATCGCGCTGTAATTACCTATTACGTTTGCTTTTAAAACCAACAGAAACCTGGGAATACAAATGGCAATAATTAAAAAAAGTCCAAACTTCCAATTAAAACTGAAAATTGTATTCCAAAAGGGTCGTAATTCTTTTTGCAATTTATATCGCTTTTATTTTTGATACAATCAGTTTAAGCTTGCTGCCAACTTTTAAATTGCTGCAAAACTGGGAACTTGCTTTTTGCCAATTCAAAGCCGCCAAACAAAACAAAGCCATAAACAAAGTTGCCCAACAACAAACTCCGCTCAAACGGAATGGCGGCAAACAACGACTGGAAATAACCAATGAAGCTTTTGTCATACAAAGTTCCGTACAACCAAGGGTCAATATCGGTCAGCAGCCAATGCACCAAAACCGAAGCCAGCGAAGCCAAAGCCACATTTGCAACATTAACTTTAGGCAATTTTGTGCCGATATAAACCATTAAAGCAAAGCTGATATAAACCCAAACCGAGCCGGCATAAAACCAGGCAAAATGATGGAAATACAAATAGTTGATCAGCAAATCACTTAGAAACAGCGTAAGCAAAGGCACCAAGTAAGCCTTCTTTTTATCGGTAAAATAAGCGCCGCCAAATAATGAAACCGCGCCAACCGGCGTAAAATTGGCCCAAAAGCTTTGGTTATCTAAATGGATAAAACGCGCCGCCGCCGCCAGCAAAATCATCAAAACGAGAACACTGTTGCGGATATTGATTTTTTCTAAAGACATGAAATGCTTCTTTTATCGTGCAAAAATACTTATTGTTAGTTGAAGTTGAAACTTACGCCTGCATTGAAGTTGGCGCCCATGGTGTTGTAACCGTAAATTTCCTGGTAACGTTTATCCAGAACATTATTGGCGTTTACAAAAACTTTTACCCTGCCGTTAATGCCGTATTGCGCGTAAGCATCCAGCAATTGGTAAGCCGGCAAAACCACATTAGTTGGATAATTGTAATCGCCGCGCTGGCCGTAACTTCTAAAATTGGCACTTACATAAAGTTTACTTGTTGCCTGCACAGCGACTTGCAAACCAAAAGATTGTTTCGGGCGGCGCAGCAAACCATAAGTGTTGATGTTGTTTCTAATCGCCGTTCCATCAACAAAACTGTAAAAACCGGTCAACGTTAAAATTTTGTATTTGTATGATGGTTCTACTTCCAAACCCTGGTCGTTCTCTTTGTCAAAATTTTCGTACCCTTTGGCCAAATAAACAATGGCATCCGTCAGTTTCCGGCGGAAAGCGGCAACACGCAAATTAAACTGATTGTCCAACAAAGCCGTGCTAAAACCAGCTTCGTAATTGGTAGATTTTTGCGGCCGTAAATCAGGGTTTGCGCCGTAAGGGCCAAACAATTCTGTCAGCAAAGGTGCTTTAAAAGCACTGGAAACGGTTCCGAACAAAATCAGTTTATTCTCCAGCAAGTTAATGGAAGGCGTAAAATCGTAAGTGAAATTATGGCCATACTTGTTATGTTCATTATATCTTCCGCCGCCTTCCAAATTCAAAAAACCGGCAATTTTATTAACCGAAAGCGAACCATAAGTGCTGAACAGATTGGCATCCGGCGTAACGTTAGCTGCACCGATTTGCTTGATCTGCGTGTAGCGGTTGTCCACGCCCAAAAGCAATTTTATGTTTTCCATAAAATCGTGGTTGTAATACAAATCAACCAAATGCAAACGGCCAATGTTGGACGACGGGTAACTCGATTCGTAAGATGCCGTACTTCCTGTGTAACCGTAATTTAAGTTGAAACGATTTTTCACATCCAACTGATATTGGGAAGTTAAACCCATGTTGTAAAAACGGTTTAAGCTTTGGTTTGACGCATCGGCAAAACTGCCGTTGTCATACTTGTAAGAACCGGAAGTGAACCTGAAAAACGGACTGACACGCAAACCGCGCGCAGCTTCTACCGAAAAATTAGCGTTTAAAGCGGATAGATTGTAGCCGTCTTTATCAAACGTGCCGGTGTTATTTTTATCCGCCGCTTCGCTGATGCCATCGGTCTGGTCGTGCGTGTAACTCAGGTTGTACGAAAACTTGTCCAACGATCCGTTAAAACCCACCGTCTGCTTTTGCGAGCCGTAACTGCCGCCGGTCAAGTTCCCGTAAACACCAATGCCTTCCGGGCCGCCTTTTTTGGTGATGATGTTGATGACACCGGCAACCGCATCCGAGCCGTACAAAGTTGACTGCCCGCCTTTGATAATCTCAATCCGTTCGATTTGGTCAATCGGGAACAAACGGATATCAAACGTACCGCCGGTAGAAGAAGGGTCGCCAACCAAAACGCCGTCAATCAGCGTAACGGCAAAACCACTTGCCGCACCGCGGATAAAAATGCTTTTGTTTAAGCCTGGGTTGCTGCTTGCGCCGCTCACGATAATCCCGGCCTGTTCGTTTAATAGTTGCGCTACGGTTTTGCCCTGGCTGCGCTCGATCTGGTCTTGCGTGATGACGGTAATGACTTTACCGGTTTGGAGTTGTTTCTGATCGGTTTTGGTAGCCGAAACAACGACATCTTTGAGTACGCGGGTAGAATCCTGCGCAAAAATTGGTGTACCATGAAGTACGGTTTGTGCAAGCGCCACGCCTGCCGCAATGTGGTAAAAGTTTTTTTTCAATTGTTTTGTTGTGAAGATGAAACCATCCCACAGCAAACAGAAAAATTAGCCCATAAAATGAAAATACACCCGTAAAAAGAGCATTCACATTCCAGCTTCAATCCCCGAAAGCTATGAATTTATTTGCGATAGGCAGGTCTTCTGGCTTGCTCCCTTTTGCTTCGCCTTCCCGTTTTGGTTGCCCAAAATAGTGGCCTAAAAACAGCATCAGTTGATAGAGCTTACAGCTGCGGGACAGCTCCGGTTTTGCACCGGATTCCCTTTTAATCCCGGTTGTTGAGGCCGGAAACCAATTGCGGGGCAAAAGTAGGATTTGGTTTGGGATTTGGAAACAGGGAAATTTAAAAAGCCGACATTTCAATTTTTCTCCAACAAATCCTGGCAATGCCTACTATTTTTGTGGCAACATTATAGAATCTCCTGCTAAAACAAAAAAAATTTATGCCGATAAAAGAAGCATTCATAAAAATCAGCAACTTTGTATAAAACTGCGAGGATAAATTATGTTAAACAACTTAGAACCGGCGGCCGGCAGGTTGCTTATTGCAGAACCTTTTATGTTGGACCCGGGCTTTAAACGGTCTGTGATTTTGCTGACCGAATGCAACGGGCAAGGCGTGGTCGGTTTTGTTTTGAACCACACTTCGGGCTTGTTTATGAACGATGCAATCACCGATTTCCCGGAAACCGAAACGGAACTTTTCAGCGGCGGCCCATGCAACAGCGAGCGGTTGCATTTTTTGCACCGTTGCCCGGATAAAATACCGGATGGTTTGCCCGTGGGCAACGGCATTTTTTGGGGTGGGGATTTTGAAGCGGTAAAAACGATGTTCCAGCTTAATTTGATTTCTAAAAGCGAGATCAAGTTTTTTTTAGGTTATTCGGGCTGGGAAGCAAACCAGCTTGATGATGAATTGGAGCGGAATAGTTGGATCGTATCCGACAGGTTTAACAACGATTTGATTTTCAACGGCGAAGAGGAGGGTTTGTGGAAACAAGCCGTGAAAAACTTGGGCGAACGTTATGCACACATTGTTAATTTCCCAACCAACCCGCAATTGAATTAGGTTTGGTGCTTCTTTTGGCACTTTGTCATTTCGACCAAAGGGAGAAATCTTCTTCAAAGATGTGAATCCTTTTTGTTCGAATAAGATTCCTCTCTTCGTTTGGAATGACAAAACGCAATTCGGTCTGTACTGACTTCCCGACTTCCTCAAAATGCTTCTTTTACCGCCTAAAAATCACAGGGAAAGCCTTGTTCTTTCATTTCAACCGCACTTTCTTCCACTTTTTGCGCCAAGTTGTTTTTGTATTGAATAAGGTTTTGCGCCAACGTTTCATCGCCAACCGATAAAATTTGTGCCGCCAAAATCCCGGCATTTTTGGCCGCATTTAAAGCAACCGTAGCCACCGGGATACCATTGGGCATTTGCAAAATAGACAACACAGAATCCCAGCCATCAATGGAATTGCTGGATTTGATGGGCACACCAATCACCGGCAAATGCGTAAGCGAAGCGACCATTCCGGGCAAATGCGCCGCGCCGCCAGCTCCGGCAATAATTACTTTTAAACCACGGCCGGCAGCAGCTTTGGCGTAATTAAACAAGCGATCAGGCGTGCGATGGGCAGAAACAACGGTTATTTCGTAAGGAACGCCTAATTCTTTTAAAACGTCGGCAGCATCTTGCATCATTGGCAAATCGGATTTGCTGCCCATGATGATGCCGATTTTGGTTTGTTGGTTCATGGTTGATAGTTCATGGTTCATAGTTCAAAAATTGAAAGTTAAAAGAAAAGGATTTATTGATCGTGATCAAAATTTAGAGATAAACTGGTGCAGCTACCATGAACCATCAACTATTAACTATCAACTCCAATTTCAACTCACCACCTTCAAGGTCTTCTGCACGTACCTCGCTTTTTCAACCGCTTTTTCCCGGTCGGCATCTACCACCGTAACGTGGCCCATTTTGCGCATCGGTTTGGTTAACGCTTTGCCGTATAGATGCACGTAAACGCCGTGTATTTTCACCACATCTTCCAGGCATTTGTAAACCGCTGGCCCTTCGTGTCCGGCTTCGCCCAAAACATTCACCATCACGGCATGGTGCAAACCGGAAGTATCGCCCAAAGGCAAACCAAAAATAGCGCGCAAATGCTGCTCAAACTGCGAAACCACGTTGCCTTCGATGGTTTGGTGGCCGCTGTTGTGCGGGCGCGGGGCCAGTTCGTTCACTAAAATATTGCCGTGTTTGTCCAAAAACATTTCTACCGCCAGCAAACCAACGATGTTTAGTTTTTCAGCAATGTCAACAGCAATCTGTTGTGCTTTTTGCTGGATTTCAAAACTCAGCAGCGAAGGAGAGATCAGAAATTCTACTAGGTTCGCTTCCGGGTTAAATTCCATTTCTACCATCGGGAACGCTTTTACTTCGCCTGTGATGTTTCGGGCCACAATTACCGCAATTTCCTTTTCAAAATCAATCATTTCTTCGATTAAACTCGGTTCTGTAAAAGCGTTGGCCAAATATGTTTCGTCCAAAATCTTGTACACACCACGGCCGTCGTAACCGTCTTTCCGCAGTTTCTGAATGTATGGGAAATGAAAATGGCTTTCTTTAAATTCCTCCGGCGAAGAAATAATTTTGAAATGTGCAGTCGGAATATCGTTCTCTTTAAAAAACTGTTTTTGCAAGCCTTTGTCCTGAATCAACCTGATAATCCGCGATTGCGGATAAACCAGCACGCCTTCTTTTTCCAATTGTGCCAGCGCATCAACGTTTACTTTTTCGATTTCAATCGTCAGCAAATCGGTTTTTTTGCCAAAGTTGTAAACCGTATCGTAATCGCTTAAAGAACCCACCACAAACTCGTCGCACAATTTTTTGCAGGGCGCGTTTCGGTCCGGGTCCAGCACTTTTATGGTTACGTTATAATTGATGGCTTGCTGGATCAGCATCCGGCCCAACTGTCCGCCGCCCAAAATCCCCAGCTTTAAATCTCCGTAAAATGCTTTCATGTGAGGGTACAAGTTTAACGCAAACTTACGGATTAGCCCAAACCGAATACTGTTTTTATCGGCACATTTTTGTTGTGAAACTGTATATTCGCTTCCTTATCAAAATAAGCTGTCATGAAAACAAAAATAGCAGTTGCCAAAGGCGACGGAATTGGCCCGGAGATTATGGATGCCGTTTTGGGCATTTTTAAAGCCAACGATGTTCCGTTGGATTATGAATTTGTGGAGATGGGCAAATCGTATTTTGATGCAGGCCATTCTACCGGGATGACAGCTTTGGCAAAAGAAACCATCGAAAACCTGGGCATTTTGTTTAAAGGCCCGATGGAAACGCCAAAAGGAAAAGGTGTAAAAAGCATTAACGTAACCGCCCGTAAAGTTTGGAACACGTACGCCAACCAGCGCGATTTCAGGACGTTGAATGGTGTGGACACGGTTTTTTCCAGGGCGGGCATCCAGATTAATTTAACCATCGTCCGCGAAAACATTGAAGATACTTACGGCGGCATCGAACACATGCTGACCAATGATGTTGCCGTTGGCCGTCGTTTGATTTCGCGTACCGGTTCGGCACAAGTGATCAAATATGCTTTTGAAATGGCCAAAAGAAAAGGCAACACCAAAATTGCCTGCGGCCACAAAGCCAACATTATGAAACTGACCGACGGTATTTTTTTAGATACTTTTTATGAGATCGCGAAAGATTACCCGCACATTTATGCAACCGATATTATTGTAGATGATTTGTGCATGAAACTGGTGAGCAAGCCCGAAACTTTTGAAGTAGTGGTTTTGCCGAATTTGCAAGGCGATATCGTATCCGACCTTTGTGCCGGGCTGGTTGGCGGCCTTGGTTTTGCGCCGTCGGCAAACATCGGCGATTTTATTTCTATTTTTGAAGCCGTACATGGCACAGCACCGGATATTGCCGGCCGGAATATTGCCAACCCAACTGCTTTATTATTGTCTGGCGTGGCAATGTTGCGTTTTATGGGTTTGACACAAAATGCGGCAACGATAGAAAATGCTTTGCTTTATACGTTGGAGCAAGGCGTGCACACCGGCGATTTTGGTGATAAAACCATCCCGGCCAGCAACACCACGCAGTTTGCTGATGCGATTATTGCAAACCTCGGCCTAACACCGGTAAAAGGCGTGGCTACTTCCAAAGCAAATTTTGTAAAATCAACGCTTGTTGCCGAAAAGCCGACGCAAAACATCATCCGCGAAACAGAACCTGGAATTGCCGAAGAAATAATGGGCGCAGATATTTTTGTGGAAACCATGCTTCAGCCCAAAGCATTGGCCGAACTGGCACAAAGCAAACTGAACGAAAAGTTTAAACTGACCATGATTTCCAACCGAGGCACGCAAACCTGGCCAACCGGTTCTGTTTTTACCGAACTGACCAACCAGTCGCGTTTGCGCTACGAGAAAAACGACGGGCAGGAACTTTCGGCCAAAGATATTTTTGACCTGGCTTCCCGTGTTTCCGAAGTGATCAACGTTTGTTCGATAGAATTTTGAAAAAATTTGGCGGCAAACTAGGCTATTCGCTGGCGCAGGGGCAATAATTTTTTAAACTGATTTTTATATGGTAAAAGAAGCATCCGGTTGTAATTGGCCAGATGCTTCTTGTTTTCAAAAAAAATTTGTTGGCTTGGGCCAATGCTTCTTTTACCGGTGTTTTTTAAGTGCTTTGTTCTGTTCTGTCATCCCGGTGCTTGCTGTTGTCCCGGTGCTTGCTGTCATCCCGACCAAAGGAGGAATCTTATTCAAAGCGAGGTTCTTTTCTTGTTGAAATAAAATTTCTCCCTTCGGATCGAAATGACAAAACGCGATGCTTCTTTTACCACCCTAAAATTTACCGGATATTTTTAAATTAGCAACAGTAAACCAACCAGGCCGGAACAAATAATTTTCAGTTACGTTAAGGAGGCCGGCAACCCGATTTTGATTTAAAACAGCATCGCCTTGAAGAAAATCTTACCACTTTCAAACACCTGGGCTTCCAGCTTGCTTACCTTAATTGCGTTGGGTTTTATCGTTGTCGAAGGCAAGCTCATCCTATGCCCGCTGGTTTTTTCGATGCTTTTCTCGCTGCTGTTGCTTCCGGTTGGCCAGTATTTTGAACAAAGGTTCAAAATGCACCGAAGCGCAGCCTCCATGATGGCAATTTTAATGATGCTGACCGTTGTTGCCCTGGTGATGTACCTGCTGGGCTCGCAAATTGCAGATTTGCTTGACGATTGGCCACAGATCAAAGCACAGTTGGCAAGTTCGTTTTATAAACTTTTAAATTGGATCAAGGATAATTTCAATGTAACCGCTAAACGGCAGATGAATATTGTGGACAGCGCAACGGGCAATATTTCTGCCGGCGGAAGCACCACAACCGCCATTGGGATAACTGTGCTAACGGCTTCGTCCATTCTTCTTTTCTGGGTTTTTGCCATTATTGATACTTTTTTCCTGCTGATTTACCGCCGTTTGTTGCTCCAGTTTCTGATTTATGTTTTCAAGAAAGAAAATGCCATCGCTGTTTTTGAAGTGGTAGAACGCATCAAATATATCATCACCAAATATATTACCGGCTTATTGCTGGAGATGATGGTCGTTTCGACCGCAAGTTGCACCGTTTTTTTGATTGGCGGCGTGAAATATGCGTTGTTGCTTGGACTGATAACCGGGATTTTCAACATTATTCCTTACGTTGGCATTGCCACGGCTTTGCTGCTCAGTACCATCATTACCATCAGCACGGCAGCACCAACGGCCACCGTTGTCCTCGTGATCTCAACCATTGTGGTGATCCATTTAATAGACAGTAATATTTTGCTGCCGATGATTGTAGGTTCGCAAGTGCGTATCAATGCACTGATCACCATTTTGGGCGTTGTTTTGGGCGAAATGTTGTGGGGAATACCAGGTATGTTTTTATCCATTCCGGTGATTGCAGTTTTGAAAATTATTTTTGACCGGGTAGATAGTTTACAACCTTGGGGACTGTTATTGGGCGATGAAATTATGCCGGAAGATAAAGTGGAAACCCGGGTTTTTGTGGCAGAAGAAGAGATCGTGGCCAGCGCAGAAACCGGTCCAACGGAGCGCTAAGTGTTTGTTAAAATGAAGCATGCTTCTTTTACCGGTATTTTTTTTTGCCTTGTTCTGTCGTCCTTGCGTTTGCTGCCATTCCGTCGCTTGCTGTCATCCCGAACCGAAGGGAGGGATCTTCTTCAAAGCGAATAAACTTGTAAGGTTGAAAGAGGATTTCTCCCTTCGGTCGAAATGACAACGCGTGCTTCCTCTTTATTAATAGAACCAAAATCAACATACTTCTTTTAGCACTATAAAATTGGTGCTTCCATTAAAACCGGTTCCTGCTGCGGCCTGCCGTTTTTGAAAGCTTTGCGTGGCTTTAAGCCCAGCAATTCAAACATCGCCATATCGGTATCGAAAGAAGGGTTTGGCGTGGTGAGGAGTTTATCACCGGCAAATAACGAATTGGCACCGGCCATAAAACACAAAGCTTGTTCTACCGTGCTCATTTCGGTTCTTCCTGCGGATAAACGCACTACTGTTTTTGGCATGATAATCCTGGTGGTGGCAATCATCCGAACCATGTCCCAAACAGAAACCCGCGGCTGATTGGCCAATGGCGTCCCTTTTACTGGAACCAAAGCATTAATTGGCACAGATTCGGGATGTTTAGGCAGGTTGGACAAAGTTTTCAGCATCGAAATCCGGTCTTCCACCGTTTCGCCCAAACCAATAATGCCGCCGCTGCAAACCGTAATTTTTGCTTTGCGCACATGTTCTAAAGTTTGCAAACGGTCGTCGTAAGTCCTGGTCGTGATGATCCGTTTGTAATCGTCTTCCGAAGTATCCAAGTTGTGGTTATAGGCATACAAACCGGCATCGGCCAAGCGTTGGGCTTGTGCTTCGTTTAGCATTCCCAGTGTACAGCAAACCTCCATGTCCAGTTCGTTTACTGCTTTTACCATCTCAATTACCTTGTCGAAATCGCGGTTGTCGCGCACTTCGCGCCAAGCCGCGCCCATGCACAAACGCGAAGCGCCGCCAGCTTTTGCTTTTTCGGCAGCGGCAATCACTTCGTCTTTTGGCATCATCGCATGAACATCTACGCCGGTGTTGTAGCGTGCGGCTTGCGGACAATAAGCGCAATCTTCCGGGCAGCCGCCGGTTTTGATAGAGATCAAAGAACTGATCTGGACTTCGGCATAATCTTTATTTTCGCGATGCACTGTTGCTGCCTGGTAAATCAAATCCAAAAGCGGCGTGTGGTATATTTCGGCAATTTCTTCTTTCGTCCAGTTGTTTCTGATCTCAGTCATGTACAAATAAATTTTAGTTGATAAAAACAGTATGCGGCAAATTTAGATAAATGGATTTGGGATTTGCTATAGAATTTTTGCATTGCTAAAAAAGGTTGATGATTTTTAGGGGATAAAAGAAGCATGGCTTTAACCAAAGAAAAAGCCGCAATAATTTGATGGTTGTTGCGGCTTTTGTTATAACTGATTTGGTTAATTTCAGTGCTTTATAATTATTTGTCTTTGTATTTCCTGCTTACCAATAAATACATGCAAAAAATAATTATCAGAAGCTAAATCCCGTGTATCTACAACTGCATCTTCACCTGACGAAGAACCTTGCTTTAAAACTTTACCTGTTTTGTTATAAATTTTATAGTTAAAAGGACGCTTGGCATTATTTGAGGTACTGGTACTATTTGTTGAAGAAGTTGTTGTGGCATCGGCAGATGAGGTACTGGCAGATGAAGTAGTAATAGTCATGCTGTTGCCTGCCGGATTAGGGTAGGCTGAAAATCCGCCATATCCTCCACCTCCACAAATATCACTAACATAAACGTTATAAGTACGCGTTATACCTAAACCACAACTATTGCCTGCACGGGCATAAATTTCGTAATTACCACCGCTGGGGAAACTAAAATCTTGAGTGTATGAACCCGTTGAGTTGACAACTACAGGCGGCGCAGAAGAGTTTACTACTGAATAACCCCATTCAAAATAAGTAATATCACTAATATTTTGAGGCTCTACTGTCATCCAGTTACCTCTCGAATTTGCGCAAAACTGTTGGGTATTGTCCATTTGCTGGACGTTGTAATAATCTAATGGGCCGCCTGTGTTTATCTGTTTTACTATTGTAGAAGTACCGCAAGTATTTGGTATTGTTGCTGTAAGATTAATTGTACCGCTATTTGTTGATGTTAGTGTTGCAGTATTGTTACTTGTAGTTATATTTACACCATTAGTAGGACTTACGCTCCAAGTTACATTTGTACCAGAAGGTAAACCGGGGATAGAGTAAGTGTAAGTACCAGAAGAACAAATTTGATCCGATCCAGAAATTGGTAATGACGAAATAGTTTGGCTTATTGCCGCACAAGCATTTAACCTTCCAAATCCGAATGTATTGTCAAATCCAGCAGCACCCATATCTGTAGCTGTTGTTTGTAATATACTCCGTACCTGTAGTTCAGTAAGATTAGGATTAACCGAAAGCATTAAAGCCGCCACTCCGGAAACTTGTGGGCAAGCAGCAGATGTTCCACCAAACCGAGTTGTGTAATTACCAGTTTCATATCCATTCGCGCCCATTCTATCTGTAGTAGTTACATCACCATTTAAATTAATGTCTCCTGATGGTGCAACTAAATCCATCGAAGGACCTCTATCACTGAAAGACCAGATATTACCTGACTTATCACATGCTCCAACAGTTATAACACCATTTACATTGCCTGGATATTCTACATCAGTATTAGGAATACTATTACCAGAAGAAAACACAACAGCACATCCTTTTGCAACTCCATTTACTGTTCTGCCCATTGTTCTTGCCCTTCCAATTGCAGCATCAATATCATTAGATTGGGCACCGCCACCCCAAGAGCAACTTAATACATCTGCCTGTCCTTGATTCCAAGCCCAATCAATAGCTTCACCTATTTGTTGATTTGTTGCAACTCCTGATTGATTGAATGTTGGATCTACTACATTTGGAAAAATATTGATTGGAACAATTCGAATATTTGGTGCAATTCCTTTAATTCCAATATTATTATCTTGAGTAGCAGCTATAATTCCAGCACAAGCTACACCATGACCTTTTACTCCATTTTGTGGTGAACCGATACCACTTGAATTACCAGCTGTAAAACCACTCAATACCCTACCACTAAAATCTTCGTGATCTTCTACTCCTTCATCTATTACTGCAACACGTATTGTACTGCTTCCTTTGGTAATAGACCATGCTGGTTCTACATTTATATCTATTCCTGTGACTCCACCGTATTGTCCTGTATTGTGAAGATAATATTGGTTTCCGTACAAAGGATCGGTATTAGCTTTGAAATTACTATAAAATTCCGGTTCACTCCAGTTCACCATTCCACTTTTTTCGTTTAGTGAATTTGATATTTGCAATAGTTCATTTGAAGAATTGACATTACAATCTAACACATATGTATTAAATCCTTTAGCCTTAAATAATTTTAATGTTTTGCTGTAAAGTGAAAGTACATCTTTGATAGAATAATTATTCTTTACCTGTACAACTATCCGAGGCAATATAGAAAGAACAGACCCAGTAGAATTCTTAAACATAGGAGCATTGTATTTCAAATTTTTAGCTTGTGCATGTAAGAACTCTTTATTAGCTCTTTTTGTAGATTTAATCACGAATTCACTATCTGTTATTTGATATAGTAAAGTTTCATTAAGATTAATTGTAGAAGAAATTTTTGCTTTTGCAGATGTAGAAGCTTCTATAGTTTTAAAATAAAAAGTAGTGCTATCACTACTCAATTCTATTTTGTTTGACTTATACCAATAGTAACTACTTTGAGAATAACTAACATTAAAGAATGCGAAGCAAAAGAATAAGAGGAGGGTAAAAATTTTCATAAGCCATTATTTATTTAAATTATTGCATAAACTATCAGTATAATTATTAATTGCTATAGAGTATTTAGGAACAGTGCAATTGTCAGTATGAACAATATTTGAATCTATTTTAGAAATTGTAAAGTAAAAAGGTGTTCCATCCTTATATTTATCAGGTAATAAACCAACACCAACAGCATTATTATAAATCACCGTACTTGTGCCCCAAGTTGAGTTTTTGAACTTATCATCCAAAGGTTTAATAATTTGAATTACTGGCCAGCAACCTTCACCAACATATTTACCTTTATAACAAACTTTAGAAAGGTTGTCATTACTTTTGCTACATGAGCAGCAAAAGCCTAATAAGATGCTTATTACAAATAGTATTTTCATAATTGATTAATTTAAATGTTGATAACAATCTGTTTTTTAACTTTTGAAATTCCTGAAAGATCGATATTTGATAAGCAAACAGGATACACCTTTTCCTGATCCGTAGCATAGCGATAACTAAGAGTAGCTTTTATAACTAAATCTTGAGGTAGAAGAAAACCATTTACAATTTTATTAATTGATGGATCAACTTGTTTAGCAATAGGCAAAGGTAGATTGTATGTAACTACAGTATCTTTAGTATTACTATTTAATTGAAGCACATAACCCTTATTTAGAGTTCCAGTTGGATAATTCTTAGTACAGGGATCAATACCAATGATGCTAACTTCTTCTGCCTGATTAGTATTACTCTGTTTATCACAGCTATAATTCGATAGAACACCAAATAAAAAAACTAATGAAAGAACTTTTGTAATTTTCATAAAGCAATAGGTTAGTGTTATAAATTTAAGAGCTTAATAAGCAAAAAGCAAATTTTTTTATATAAATTTTTACTCTTTTTTTGTGTTTGAGTTATACCAAAAGCAACTATTTTTAGAATATTTAACTTTATAAAAGTTTCATTTCTGCTTTTGTCAGTACGAGGTTTTTAAAATTTTCGCTACAACTGATTCTAATATTTTCAAAATATCTTAATTTACTTACAAGCAAATTTTATAACAAGCGTTTCAATACATATTTTTGCCCGATAAAAGAAGCATCAACAAAAAAGGCAGGCCAAAAAATGACCTGCCTTGATAACCAAGTTTCCGTTTTAACTCAAACCTCAAACCCCACACCTGATACTTCAATCATCCTTTCGGGTTCAACGCCAGTTCAATCCGGTCGCTTAAATCCTGCAAATGGTAATTGCTCAAACTATCGGAAGTGTTTGGCAAAGAAGTTTTAATAAGCGCGTTGATGCTGCGCAGTTGTGCTTTGGCAACCGACATGACGTCCGTATCTTCTTTTTCCGGATCGGGCGTTGGCGTTTCCCTTCTTCCGCCGCCAGCTTGTGCAAAAGGGTTTGCTGTTGGTGCAGTTGCCGGTTTAATCAGTTCGATCAGTTTGGCCACGTACATTTTTTGCAGGTTTCGGCGGTAAACATCAATGGGCTGATTGGTTTTCAATTCCTTAAAAATTGAACTTTGCATATCGCCGAAAAAATCGGTGATCTTGTAAGCACTGCTGCCATTTGCCGCTTCTGCCGAAATTAGTTTATACAAATTGTGGTTGGTAACGATACGGTTTAAAGTGCTGTTTTGCAATTTGTAAACCACCTGCACCGGGCTTTGGCCAATGTCACTCAAAATCTTTCGGTCCAGCATCCAGGTTGGCGTGGTAAACAATTGTTGGTCTAAAAACAGCATCGCTTCTTTTTGGGTTGATGCCGGGACGTATTCGTAAACCACACCGGTTTGTTCTACCGTTTTCGGGTTTTCGTAAATGCCGCCGATATTTTTGCCCACATGTCCCATGTAGCGGCTAAACTGGCCGGTCAACTGGTTGTACATGTTTTCCAGGTTATCGTAGCCTTCGTTTTTCTGGCTCGTCCATTCCGGTAACTTAACAATAATGCGTTGCAAGTTTTTGATGCCGTAAGTGCTGGCTTTCATCGCGTTGTCGCCCAAATCCTCGCTTTGCGAATGCGGGTCGTCCGGGTTGCTTTCTGTCCCGAAAAACAACCTTCTGTCTTTCAATCGTTCTATGGCTATTTTACTCAGTGCTGCGGTTTGTTCTTCTACAGTTTTGTATTGCGACATCACTTTGTAGCCCCATTCAATCGCCCATTTATCGTAATCGCCAATCCTTGGATAAATACCTTTCGGGCTGATATTATCCTCAGGTTGGGCAACGTAATTGAAACGTGCATAATCCATGATGGAAGGTGTGTGTCCGTTGGCCTCTACAAAAGCTTTATTGCGTAGCATTTCTACCGGAACCGTGGAACTGGAGCCGAAGTTATGGCGCAAGCCCAGCGTATGGCCAACCTCGTGCGAAGACACAAAACGGATCAAATCGCCCATCAGTTCATCACTAAAAACCACTTTTCGTGCCCGCGGGTCAACCGCTGCGGTTTGGATCATGTACCAGGAATGCAGCAAATTCATCACATTGTGGTACCAATTAATATGGCTTTCGATGATCTCGCCGCTCCTTGGGTCGGCCGTGCTTGGGCCGCTTGCATTTTCTGTTTCCGAAGGTTTGTAAACGATGGCCGAATGGTTGGCATCATCAATGCTCCAGGTCGAATCTTCTTTTGCCGAGGGCGCCATTTTGCCGATGATCGCGTTTTTAAAACCTGCTTTTTCAAACGCTTTTTGCCAGTCGTTAACACCAGCTATCAAATACGGGATCCATTTTTTTGGCGTAGTGGCATCAATATAATACACAATTGGTTTTACCGGTTCTACCAGTTCGCCGCGTTTGTATTTGGCCATGTCCTGCGGCTTCACTTCCAGCCGCCAGCGTTTAATCAATTGAATGTCTTTGATCCCTTGCGGGTTGGCATCAAAATCAGTGTAGCCAACGGTAAAATAACCGATGCGCGGATCAAAGAAGCGCGGCTGCATGGGCTTTTTTGGTAAAATAACCAAAGAGGTATTCAGTTCAACAGTTGCCGAACCGTTGCCGGCATTGGCACCGGTACCGCCGCCGGGCGTTGGCGTGGTTGGCAAAGCGCCGCGGCCAAAACTTTGTGGCGCGGTAAGCGAATAGGTTTTTACCGTGTTGATCTCGACATTGTTCCTGAAACTTTTAACGTTGGAAATGTAGCTTCTGTCGGCCTGGATGCTGCCCAAACGAATACGCGATTTGGCCGCTGCCGAGCTAAAGTAAAATACCTCGCTGTCGCCGTTGATGTAATCGGTCATATCAATTACGCTGCCTTTTTCGTCAGGAGAATAAGCCGCAATGTTAAAAGCAGCGGCAATGGCCTGGATGTTGGAACGCTGCACCGATTGATACATAGATTTGGTACTATCCGGACTGTAAGTGCTGTAAGAAATCTTCCGCATAAAAATACGGTTGCCCGGGCCTTTTTCAAAACTGATGACCGAACTGCCGATCTGATCGCCGGCATAACCGGAAGCGGCACGGACTTCGGCGCCGGCTTTTGAAATGCGGCTGACCACCAAAATTTCCCGGTTTAAAACACTGTCGCCAATTTCAAAGTAATATTTGTCTTCTACCTTGTGGGTTTTGAACAAGCCCCTGCGGGTAATGGCTTTTTCGGTGATCACTGTTTTGTAGGGTTTAGGCTGGGAACGGGTTACGTTTCCGGCAAAACCGGTAGGAAAAGCGGTACGGCGGACAGAATCTGCCGGCCGTGATTGCGCCAGCAATGCGTTTACGCCAACGGAAAGCAAAAGTAAAAGTGTAAAAAGTTTCTTCATGGTGCTGTTTTTATGCTGCTAAATTTATAAAGTTTAAGTTGAGCGATTTGCTTTCAGCATAAAATACTGTATAACTTTATAGTTACACAAAACCTGGTTTGCCAGGTATTTAAAACCGTTTTCCCGATACTGTTTTTACCGGCATAAAATCATTGGATTTTGAACAGGAAAATGTTTTTTCATCTTGGCAAAACCCATTCGGCTTGGTTTTATCCCTACAAAAAACAAAATGTAGAACAGAATAAACTTTTAAATTTTAGGATAGTCTATCTAAACATACAAGTTCAGATAAAACAAATTACAAAGTGAAAAAGATAAATTCAATCCGAAAAATTTCCCTGTACATGCTGTTCGCCTGCGCGATAATGCTGGCAGGTTTTTCTCCGGCCGAAGCCCAACGCGGTGGCCGTAGTTTTGGAGGCGGCGGCCGGAGTTTTGGTGGTGGCGCCAGGATCAGCGGTGGTTTCCACGGAAGTTTTGGCGGCGGCAACCGTATTGCTTCCATTCCGCGCTATGCACCGGGCAGAACTTTTGGCGGTTTCCGTGGCGGCGTGGCTATTCGCCCTAATTATGGTTACCGTAGTTATTATGGCCGCCCTTATTATGGCGGTTTTTATCGCCCTTATTATGGCTTTGGCTACGGCGCTTACTACCGCAGCTATTATCCAAGTATTGGTTTGCGCATCGGTGTTTTGCCTTTTGGCTTCTTTTCTTTTAACTACGGCGGCTATCCTTATTATTACAATAACGACGGTTTGTTTTATCGTGATTACAATGGTGGCGGTTATGAAGTTGTTGCCCCGCCGCTTGGTGCTTTAGTTCCGCGTTTGCCAAGAGGTACGAACGAAATTACTATTGACGGACAGCAGTATTTTGAAAAACAAGGCGTGTATTACCAAAAAGTGGTTGACGAAAACGGTAAAAAAGCCTACCGCGTTGCCGGAAAAGATGGTGTTTTAAACACCGATGGCAATAATGCAGGTTCGCAAAACGATCAGCAACATTATTACAACAACGATAACGACACCGCCCAGCAACCAGATAACAACACCGCGCAGCAACAAAGCAGTTTGCCACGTGTTGGCGATGTTGTAAATTCTATCCCTGCCGATAGCCGCAAGGTTACCATCAATGGTGAAAAACTTTTTGTTTCCCCAGACGGGGTTTATTATCAGGAAGACAACTCTGGCGACAGCCGCATTTTTAAAGTGGTTGGCGTGCCACCGGCAGAAAATGGAACTGATACAAAATAAGCTATCAGCCGTCAGCTTTCAGCAGTCAGAAAAGCAGGTCGTAAACTTGCCGAAAACTGACTGCTGAAAGCTGATAGTTAATAGCTGTTCCTAATCCTTTTTCCCTTTTTTCAGTTCGCTTTCCGATTTTAGCACTTCGTTGCCGTTTTCCTGTTTTACCAATGCGGCAGGTTCTTCTTTGCTGGCATTGCGTTTTACGGTGGTGCCTTTAATTTTCTTCTCTACCGGTTCGGTAAAAATTTCTTCTACCTTGCCTTCGCCTTCGCCTTTGCCGTAGTTCCAGTGTACTGTTTCTCCTTTTTTCATGTTGATTTGGTTTGATTGTCTTGCTTTTATAAAGTCGGCAGCGTACAAAAAAGTTTGGAGAAATTTAAGCAATGCTTCTTTTACCGCCTATTTTTTGGGGTTGCTGTAACAAACCGAACAAGGCGCTATCTAAGCTGCATGATCAACCTAAACTTAAAAAAGATGAACTGGAAATTTGGCAGCAAAAAGCAGGAAAACAAACTTAAAAAAAGTAAAACACGCGAATGGGTTGATGCCATTTTATTTGCACTGGTTGCTTCAACCATCATCCGTGGACTGGTTTTTTCGGCTTACGCCATTCCTTCCGGTTCGATGGAAGGTTCGTTGCTTACCGGCGATTATTTGTTTGTGAGTAAGATGAGTTACGGTGCGCGGATGCCTTTTACGCCGGTTGCCGTTCCGTTTTTAGAATCAACATTGACCAGCGACAGCATCAAAACGTATTGGGACGGCATCAAACTGCCATATTTTCGTTTGCCGGGCTTATCCAAAATAAAAAACCAGGACGTGGTGGTTTTTAACAAACCTGAAGAAGTAGACAAGCCGGTTGATGTGCGCACCAACCTCATCAAACGCTGCCAGGCTTTGCCCGGCGATATGCTGACGATTGTAAACGGACAGGTTTTTATCAACGGAAAAGCAAACCCGAATGCACCAAACGCGCAAACTTCCTACGCCGTAAAAACAGACGGACGCGAAATGAACCCGAAAGTGTTTGAAGATCTGCATATCGAAATCCGCCAGCAATTAGGGGAAAACATGTATGAAATGATTATCCCGACAGCAAACCTTTCGGTGTTGAAAAGCTATTCGAACATCAAATCTATCCAACCAATCGTCGAAAATAAAGGCGAGTACAACGCGCAGGTTTTCCCGCACAACGAACGGTTTAAGTGGAACGAAGACAATTTCGGCCCGCTTGTTTTACCGAAAAAAGGAATGACTATTCCGCTAAACGATTCGACAATTGCTTTGTACCGCCAGGCCATTCAATTTTACGAAAACAACCAATTGGAACTGAAAAACCATGCTGTTTTTATCAATGGAAAATCGGCAAACAGCTACACTTTTAAAATGAATTATTACTGGATGATGGGCGATAACCGGCATAATTCGCTCGATTCCCGCTTTTGGGGCTACGTACCAGAAGACCATATTATTGGTAAAGCAATGATTACCTGGATGAGTGCCGACAGTGCGGCTTCGGGTTTGAATAAAATCAGGTGGAATAGGATTTTAAAGGTGATTAAATGAAAAGAGTTTTATTTTAATATTTGGCTATTTTCACCGATTTTTACAAGTATGAAAAAAATTATTTTACTCTTTGTACTTTTAGTGTTTAACAGAACAGCGAAGTCCCAAAATTTAAATTTAAGTGAATTAAACAAAATAAGTAAGCTTAATTTTGCCCAAAAAGACGAATATTTAACTTTAAAAAATTATACCCTTTTAGGTAAAGACATTATAAGCAGTGATGAAACTTGCACAGATTGGATAGCGGGCACTACACGTAAATATCTAACACCTTATTCGTCTCTTAAAAATAATAGCTGGATGATAGAACAATTCAACACAGGAAGATTAGAATATACAACTTATAGTAAAGCTAATTACTTACAAATAAAAAAAAGTATAGCTTCAGCAGGTTTTAGATACGTTTCTGTTGGTAGTAAAGATGGAGATCCTTTTTATATTTATAAGAATCAAAATAAGCTTTTGAAGATGATTATAGTTCATTCCGAAAATGATGAAACAAAAAAATATGAGGGAGATTATTATCAAGTTATACTATCTGATAGATAAACAAAAAACAGAGATGTTAAGTAAGTTATGCTATGATTTGTTCTTCGCCTGAAAAAATCATCACTTCATTGGATGATTTATCAAATATCATTCAACTTGTAAGAAATTGTAGAAATGCTTCTTCAGGACAAGTTTTTGAAATGTATAGAGGTCAAGGACAAAACACTTGGAAATTACAACCTAATATTGCAAGAAACTTAATAGAACCAAAACGCGCTGAAGAAATTGAGAAACAAATTGTTAAAGACTTTTATTTTAAACTTATAAGCAAGGAACTTTCCAGATCATTTCAAGAGGGTTTTTTTCCTTCAAAATTTCATACTGATTGGTTGCTTTTGCAACAATCGCAACACTATGGAATTCCAACAAGATTTATGGATTGGACAATTGATTGGAAAACTGCTTTATACTTTGCAGTTAGCAATTCAGCAGACGATAATTTTGACGGTCAATTTTGGATTTATATTGTCCCACGAGACAAATTAGCAAATGAAGCAAATTCTAAATACTTAGACTTTGACCCTTACATGTTCAACCAAACGATTTTTTTAAATTCATGTGGATTATTAGCTAATGGCTACCTAAGTAAAATAGCCGAACGACGAAAAACAGTACAATGTGGAAGATTTTTAATTCAACCATATGACAAAATCTTTACTCCATTAGAAGAACAAGAAACCCACAAGTCTAACTTAACTAAAATTATTATTCCTAAAGAACTTAAAGCAAAAATAAGGACTGAACTTAGAGAAGAGAATTATACAAATGAATGGTTGTTTGTAGAAAAAGAGGTTATTATAGATGAAGTTGTTAGAGAGGTTATAGACAAGTATAAAGTTTAAAGAGGGGCTAATTTAAAATAATATTGGAATAATGATTAAAAATGAAGCTGATTACAAAGTTGTTATATCTAAAATTAATCAATTAATGGCTAAAGGAAGTGCAAATGTTTGCAAAGAAGAACTTACGGATATTCGTAATCTTGCTTTGACCGCACAAGAATATGAGCAAGAAAAATATTTTGACGAATTGTCTGTTTTCACTTCAACTCATCCAAAACCCGAAACATCTTTGCCTTAATGCCCGAACTGCTTCCGCTGTAATTATTTACAATGATAGAAAAACATAAACTCTTGCCGTTTTTGGTTTGATAACCGGCATACGCTTGCACATTGCTGATGCTGCCGCTTTTCATCGTCATCTCGTTGATAATTGGGAGGCTTTTATAAAAATCCGGGAACCAGCTTTCTTTTTTTGCAGATAAAAGGATTTGCGCCAAAGTAGAAGTGGTTACGCGGTCGCCGGGAGAAAGCCCGCTGCCATCAACGATATTTAAAGCGTTTGAATCTATGCCTTTTGCTTTCCAAAAATCCTGTAAAACTTGTACGCCATTTGCCGTAGTTACAGTTTTTCCGGCTTTCCAGGCCAGCGTTTTCAGCAATTGTTCTGCGTATAAATTAATGCTCTTTTTGTTCAGCCAAAATATGATTTCGCTTAATTTAGGTGAGGCAATATTGGATAAAACTTGCGTTGCCTCCGGCAATGGCTTTTGCGCTGCCGTTAAGGTTTGGGTTGATGCTGCCGTTCCTTTCAAATCAATCCCCAACCTTTTTAGCGTATCGGCCAACCGAAAAGCTGCATCATAAGCCGGATCCGGCGTGGCAGCAGCAATACTTTGTTTTTCCAGGTTATTGGCATAAGTACCGCGAAGGTAAACGATGCTGTTTTCATCAGGTAAATAGGCAAAAGCACGGTCTCCGCTTCCGGCACTTCCGGTCAGCAATTCACTTTGAAAGTTTAAATTTGGCATTTCCGGAATTGTTTTAACAATCCTTACCCTGCTGCCAACCCTTCCGGTTTGCAGCTTAATGTCATATTGGTTTTCGCGCCAGCACAAACCTGAAGTCCCGGCACCATAATAGTTGCCTAAATCCTGCCAAATCCAACCGTCCGGGATTTTTTGGGTGCCAAACAAGGCATCATCGCCTATAATCCTTCCGTTGATTTTTTTGATCCCTGCCTGGCGGATGGCTTCCACCCAAATCTTTAAAATTGTGTTTTCTTTGGAAAAATCGTAACGCCAGCTTCCCAAAGTTGGGTCGCCGCCGCCTTTGATAATCAGATCGCCGTTTAAAGTACCGTCTGCAGCAACCGTTCCGTTGTAACCCAACGTGGTTTGGTATTGAAAATCCTTTCCCAATAAACCAAAAGCTGTGGTAGAAGTAACGGTTTTTAAAGTTGATGCAGGCGCCAAACCCATTTCGGGATGTGCAGCAAATACCGTTTCGCCTGTTTCAGCATCCAAAACAGTTAAAGAAACCGAAGCATATTTGCATTGTAAATCCCGTTCTAAACGGTTAAAAGCCGTTTGTAACTTCTGGTTTAAACTTTGTGCGTTAAGGTTGACACACCAAAAAAACAGTGCTAAAAACAGTATGCTTCTTTTATCAGGCATTTTTCAGGTTGCGTTGGGAGATAAAATAAACCGGGATGCCCAACAGCACAATCAGCAAGCCGTAACCGGCGGTATCGGTTTTGTAGATGAGCAAACCGATACAAATTACGGCCGCCGCAACAATATATAAAGCAGGCAAAACCGGGTATAAAAAGGCTTTGTACGGGCGTTCGGCATCGGGCCTTTTCTTCCGAAGGATAAAAATACCGGCAATGGTTAAAATATAAAATATCAGCACCACGAAAACCACATAATCCAGCAGCGCACCATAAGTGCCAGATAAACAAAGCAAACAAGTCCACAAACATTGCGCCCACAAACCCCAGCCCGGCACTTCAAACTGGTTTAGATGCGCGGCTTGTTTAAAGAAAAGCCCGTCTTGCGCCATCGTATAATAAACCCTTGCACCGGCCAAAATCAAACCGTTGTTGCAACCAAAAGTGGAAATCATGATCATCACGGCAATAATAATGGTTCCGGAAGTGCCAAAAATATATTGCGAAGCAGCAACAGCCACACGATCAGCGGGCGCATGTGCAATTTCAACCATCGGCAAAACGGCGGTGTACATGATGTTAGCGAGAATATAAATGGTGGTAACAATCAGCGTTCCCAAAAACAGGCTTAAACCGATGTTCCGTTTCGGGTTCCTGATTTCCCCGGCAATAAAAGTAACGTTGTTCCAGGCATCGCTGGAAAACAAAGAACCCACCATGGACGAAATAATGCCGGCAAACAAAGCACTACCGCCGATGGCAATTGCCGTATTGGAATCCGCTTTCCATTGCAGCATTTTCCAGGGTTCGGCCCAGTTAGCATGCCAGATTTCGGAACGGAAAGCCGTGGTTAAACCAAAAATAATCAGCCCAAAAAGCGACAATATTTTGGTTATGGTAAACAGCGTTTGGATAATTTTGCCGTTTTTTACACCGCGGCTGTTGATCCAGGTCAGCAAAATGATCATCAATATCGAAAGCAGTTGCGCGGCGTTGAACTGGAACTTCCCGAAGGAAAACAAAATATGATCAGGCCCGACCGAAGGAAAAATATAAGCCGAAAACTTGGCAAAAGCAACGCCTACGGCTGCAATGGTTCCGGTTTGGATCACGGTAAAAGTTGACCAGCCAAACAGAAAAGCCACAAACTTATTGTACGCTTCGCGGAGGTAAACATACTGGCCACCGGCTTTTGGGAACATGGCCGAAAGTTCGCCATAACTTAAAGCAGCCGTTAAAGTAATCAGCCCGCTGATCACCCAAATCAAAATGACCCAGCCTGCGCTGCCCACGCTTCGGGTAATATCGGCACTGACAATAAAAATCCCCGAACCAATCATCGAACCAACCACCAACATGGTCGCATCGAGCAGCCCGAGTTCGCGTTTCATTTCCTGTCCTTCGTTTTCTTTGTTCATCGGCAAAAACTAAATTTTCCGAAGCTATTTAAAAAAACCACATTTTTAGGAGCCAACTTGATTTAATTCAGAAATTTTTGATGCTTCTTTTATGCCATAAAAATTAGTTAATGGATAATAGTTCATGGATCATGGTTAATAGGCGATTGCTGAAAGCTGAAAGCTAAATGCTGACTTCTGAAAGCTTTCCCAAATTATTTTTCCCTCAACCTATTGCCAAGCCGTTTTATAATCCTTAGTTTTCGCTACCAATCTTTATAAACCTCTTATTATCTTATTTATGGAATTTTTAAACAAAAATTTAATTTTCCTGATCCCGCTTTTTGGCGTGGTCGGGCTTTTGTTTATGGGCAGAAAGTCGGCCTGGGTAAGCAAACAAATCTCGGGAGACGAGAAAATGACCGAACTGGCCGGTTACATTGCCGATGGCGCGATGGCTTTTTTACGTTCTGAATGGCGCGTGCTGGCCTATTTTGTGGCCCTGGCCATGGTTTTATTAGGCTATTCCGGCACAACGGTCGAAACCTCCAGCCCGGTTATTGCCATTTCGTTTTTGCTGGGCGCGTTGTTTTCGGCTTTTGCAGGTTATTTGGGGATGCGTATCGCCACAAAAGCCAACGTGCGGACGACCGAGGCAGCCAAAACCAGTTTGGCGCAAGCCTTAAAAGTTTCTTTTACCGGCGGAACGGTAATGGGCTTGGGCGTTGCCGGTTTGGCCATCATCGGTTTGGGTTCGCTGTTTATCGTTTTTTACCAGGTTTATGTGGTGAATACCGGTGGCAATGTGAACGGAAAAGACATGGAAAAAGCACTGGAAGTTTTGGCCGGATTTTCTTTGGGAGCCGAATCCATTGCTTTGTTTGCCCGTGTTGGCGGAGGAATTTATACCAAAGCGGCCGATGTGGGCGCGGATCTGGTAGGAAAAGTAGAAGCCGGAATCCCGGAAGATGATGTGCGGAACCCGGCAACGATTGCCGATAACGTTGGCGATAACGTTGGCGACGTGGCCGGAATGGGCGCAGATTTGTTTGGTTCTTATGTAGCAACAATGCTGGCGACGATGGTTCTGGGTCGGGAAATTGTTTCCCAAGATAACTTCGGCGGCATCGCGCCAATTTTGTTGCCGATGCTGATTGCCGGTTTGGGTTTGATTTTTTCTATCGTTGGTGCTTCTTTTGTCAGGATAAAAAAGGAGACCGACAGCGTGCAGAGCGCTTTGAATTTGGGCAACTGGATGTCTATCGTGCTAACTGCTATCGCAACTTTTTTTGCCGTGCGGTGGTTGCTGCCCGAAACGATGAGTATCCGCGGCATCACATTCAGCAAAACTGATGTGTTTTTATCCATTGCGGTTGGCTTGGTGGTTGGCACGTTAATGTCCATCATCACCGAATATTATACCGCGATGGGCAAACGCCCGGTGATGAGCATTATCAAACAATCATCCACCGGGCACGCCACCAATATTATTGCCGGTTTGGCCGTTGGCATGGAGTCAACCGTGTTGCCGATACTGGTTTTAGCTGCTGGAATTTATGGCTCTTTCCATTTTGCAGGATTATATGGTGTGGCAATTGCTGCTGCCGGAATGATGTCAACCACAGCCATGCAACTCGCCATTGATGCTTTCGGGCCAATTGCAGATAACGCCGGAGGGATTGCCGAAATGAGCCAGTTGCCCGAAGAAGTGCGCCACCGCACCGATATTTTGGATGCCGTTGGAAACACCACCGCTGCAACGGGGAAAGGCTTTGCCATTGCTTCGGCCGCTTTAACGTCGCTGGCTTTGTTTGCCGCTTTTGTTGGCGTTGCCGGTATAGATCATATTGATATTTATAAAGCCGATGTTTTGGCCGGGTTGTTCATCGGCGGCATGATCCCGTTTATTTTTTCGGCTTTGTGTATTTCTGCCGTTGGCCGCGCCGCCATGGCAATGGTGCAGGAAGTACGCAGGCAGTTCCGCGAAATCCCGGGCATCATGGAGTACAAAGCCAAACCCGAATACGAAAAATGCGTAGCTATTTCTACGCAAGCTTCCCTTCGCGAAATGGTGGCACCGGGTTTGATCGCTTTAATAACCCCAATTATTGTTGGTTTTACGCTTGGGCCTGAAGTTCTGGGCGGATTGCTGGCCGGCGTTACCGTTTCGGGCGTGTTGATGGGCATCTTCCAATCTAACGCTGGCGGCGCTTGGGACAACGCGAAAAAATCATTTGAAAAAGGCGTAGAAATCAACGGCGAGATCTATTACAAAAAATCAGAACCGCACAAAGCTTCCGTTACCGGCGATACCGTTGGCGATCCTTTTAAAGATACTTCCGGCCCTTCGATGAACATTTTGATCAAGCTGATGTCCATTGTTTCTTTGGTGATCGCGCCACATATTCATGTAGATAATAACGGCGTTACAAAAATCCTTCCTAAAAACCACAAAGAGGTTAAAATTGAGGCGGTAAAAACAGCATTTACAAAGATAAAGCCTTGATGGTTAGCATATCTGTTAAAGCTTGTTTAAATTTTGTTTATTTATTTTACCATGCTTCTTTTACCCTATAAAAATTGGCCTGCCTGGTTTTTGGTTTATTTAAGCTGATGCAAACACCAATTTTTGTAGGGTAAAAGAAGCATCAACATTTTTTATTGTATAGATTTAAACAGGCTTTTACCAAAAGGGGTTTCTCGCAAAGAAATCCCTTTCTTTTTGTCAGTAAATTTAATTACGTTTGGAATTACAGATAAAATCAACCAAATAAATAAAAAACTACATGAGTCTATTTTTAAAAAAGCCCATCAGTACGCTCATGGCCGAATCGGCAGAGTCTGAAAAAAGCCTGAAACGTACATTAACAGCAGGTTCTTTAATTGCTTTAGGAATCGGTGCCATCATCGGTGCAGGTTTGTTTGTACGTACTGCTGCAGCGGCTGCGCAAAACGCCGGCCCATCTGTAACTTATGGTTTTATTGTAGCTGCAATCGGCTGCGCACTGGCCGGACTTTGCTATGCAGAACTTTCCTCTTCCATCCCAATTGCCGGCAGTGCTTATACATATAGCTATGCAACGATGGGCGAATTAATCGCCTGGATTATTGGTTGGGATTTGATTTTGGAATATGCCGTAGGCGCTGCAACCGTTGGTATTGCCTGGAGCGAATATTTGAACAGGTTATTGGGCGATGTATTGGGCGTTGCCGAAATACCATATCAATGGTGCCATTCGCCTTTTCAGCATTCTGGGGATATGCATGGTATTATCAATTTGCCTGCACTGTTTATCGTGATTATTTTAACCATGTTATTGATCCGCGGAACGCAGGAATCTGCTTTGGTAAACGGCATTATTGTAATTACCAAAGTTTCCATTGTAATTTTAATTATTGTTTTGGGTTGGCGATTCATCAATCCAGCCAACCATACACCATACATTCCTGAAGCAACCACTTATGTTGACCCTGACGGACTTCCGCATAATTTCGGCGGTTTTTGGGGGATTATTGGCGCGGCGGGCGTTGTGTTTTTTGCATTTATCGGTTTTGATGCGGTAAGTACCACAGCCCAAGAAGCAAAAAACCCGAAACGTGATATGCCAATTGGTATTTTAGGATCATTGGCCATCTGTACGGTATTGTACATTCTTTTTGCACATGTATTGACCGGAATGGCAACTGTTCAGGATTTCAGGACTTCCGGGAAAGAAGCTTCCGTAGTTTTTGTTATCAACAAATATATGGTTGGTTATGGTTGGTTAAGCAAATTGGTAACTATAGCTATCCTGGCCGGTTTTTCTTCTGTAATTTTGGTGATGCTTTTAGGCCAGTCGCGGGTGTTTTACTCCATGAGCCGGGATGGTTTATTGCCAAAAGTCTTTAGCGAAATACACCCGGTTTATAAAACACCTTATAAAGCAAGCTGGTTTATTTTGATTTTGGTTGGCTTGTTTGCCGCTTTCGTTCCGGGGGATATTGTGGGCGATATGACCAGCATCGGAACATTGTTTGCTTTCATCTTAGTGTGTATCGCTGTGGTTGTACTGCGCAAAACTAACCCGGAGCTAAAACGCGAGTTTAAAACGCCGTGGGTTCCTTTCGTTCCGATTTTGGGCGCCGTTGTTTGCGGAATAATGATTTTAGGTTTAGGCTGGCCGAACTGGCTGCGGTTAATTCTTTGGTTATTAATTGGCTTCGTTATCTACTTCAGCTACAGCAAAAAACATTCTGTACTTCAAAATAAAAGCAATCTGATCGATCCTATTGATCCTCCAAAAACACCTTTTGTTTAAAACAAGAATTAATTCAACTAAAAAAGGTTCTGCTCGCAGAACCTTTTTTAGTTTTGATACTTTGTTTATCTACCAATAAAACCTGATGAAAAAAAATAAAAATTTGTGGACTTTAGTTTTCATCTGTGTCATCAATTCGTTGGGGTTTGGCATCATTGTTCCGCTCATTTATCCATACGGCAAGCAGTTTGGCATGACCGAACAAATGTTGGGCTTGCTAACGGCCTCTTTTTCCGTTGCCCAGTTTTTTGCCACACCGGTTTTAGGTTCTTTGTCTGATAAATATGGCCGCAAACCTTTGCTCATCATCAGCCTTATTGGCACTTGTGTTTCCTTTGTTTTGTTTGCGCAGGCACGAAGCCTGATCATGCTTTTTGCCGCCCGTATTTTGGATGGCATTACAGGCGGCAATATTTCTGTGGCCCAGGCCATGGTTTCTGATACTTCTTCCCCTGAAGACCGCGCTAAAAATTTCGGTATCCTCGGTTCGGCCTTTGGTTTTGGCTTTGTTATCGGCCCGGCAATTGGCGGCGTAATGAGCAAGATTAGCTTACAGGCACCGTTTTATTTTTCGGCGGCCATTGCCTTGGTTGGTATTTTGTGCGCACACTTTTTTTTAAAAGAAACCAATTCTACCCATGAGCGTAAGAACGACAGTAAGTTTGAGTTTAAATCCTTAATCACCGTTTTAAAAGCACCGGTTATCGGCAATGCTATTTTTATCGGCTTTTTATTAACAACAGCGCAGTTTGCAATGATCATCGGTTTCCAAACC
>CAXTKQ010000031.1:0-23974 GCA_964244955.1 uncultured Sphingobacteriaceae bacterium
GAAGCGCCGTGGCCGATTTCAAAACGCACATCCAAAGCGTTGGCCAGGCAACTGATGCTTTTATCGGTATAATTTCGGCCCGAACTTAAAGTATCGTTCAATGCAATGGTAGCCATCCACATCAGGTTGGCGCGCAACTGGTAATCGCCCAAATTTTGCATCACTTCTTTACCATTCTGAATGCCCAAACGGATCAAGTCGGCCGTAAAATAATCGGTCAAAACAGCATCGCCTTCGTTCAAAAACTGTTCGATGGCATAAGCAATCATGGTGGAAACGCCGAAAGCGGTCAGTTTGGCCGGCACTGTAACCGAATAATACGGATCCAAAAAAGCAGTTTTCGGGTAAAACAAAGGCGAACTGAAATCTTTTTTGATGCCGGTTTCATAATCGCACAAAACCGAAATGTTGTTCATGGCCGAACCGGTGGAAGCAATCGTTTGGATATTTAAAACCGGGAGCGCCTGCCGCGGTGCTTCTTTTAGCATATAAAAATCCCAAACGGAATTGTTGCTGTAAAAACCTGCCGCAACCGCTTTTGCCGTATCAATCACGGAACACCCGCCAATTGCAATCACCACTTCGGCACCGTAATCTTTTGCTAATTTTACCGCTTTGTCTGCATCTTGGTATGTTGCGTTGGCCTTTACACCTTCAAAAGTAACGTGTTCCATTCCAGCCATATTCATCAAAGAAACCACCCGTGCATACAACCCGTTCCGCTTGGCCGAACTTTCCCCGATCACAACCAACGCTTTTTTCCAGGATATTTCTGCGGGCAACTGGTCGGTAACTTCCCGTCCAAAAATCACTTTTGTAGGATTATACTGAACAAAATTTTCCATCAGGCTAAGATAATCCGAATTTTGAATTTTTACAGAAGCTTTTAAAATCATAACAATTCAATGCTTCTTTCAGCATGCTTTTAATTACTAAAGTTGATGCTTTTCGTTATCGTAAATTAAATATATTTACAAGCTTAAAAATTCAAAAACTATCTTTTCAATGACCGCTACAACATCCGCCAAAAACAGAAACATCCTTTTTTTAGTGATCGTTGCGGCTTTAGGCTATTTTGTTGACATCTACGACCTGGTGATTTTCTCGATTGTTCGGCTTCAAAGTTTCAAAGACATCGGCGTAAAACCAGAAAACATGCGGACGGACGGAGAATTTGTGTTGAACATGCAAATGGGCGGACTGCTTTTAGGAGGGATTTTGTGGGGAATTATCGGCGATAAACTGGGGCGGATAAAAGTATTGTTCGGTTCGATTTTGTTATATTCAATTGCTAATTTTCTAAACGGTTTAGTGCATTCGATTGAAATGTATGGCATCGTCCGTTTTGCTGCCGGCATTGGTTTGGCCGGAGAATTGGGAGCCGGGATTACTTTGGTGAGCGAAACTTTAAGCAAAAAAAACCGCGGCTACGGCACCATGATGGTTGCAGTTGTCGGGTTGATGGGCGCCGCAGTTGCTGCAAAAGTAGCCGTATATTTTAGCTGGCAAACCGCATATTTTGTAGGCGGAGGATTAGGGTTTTTACTGCTGCTTTTACGTGCCGGAACTTTTGAAAGCGGAATGTTCAAAGAAGCAAAGCACACCAATGTAAGCCGCGGAAACTTTTTGATGTTGTTTACCGATCGAAAAAGGTTTTTCAAATATTTATACTGCATTTTAATTGGCGCCCCATTATGGTTTGTGGTTGGGATTTTGGTAACCCAAGCGCCCGAAATCGGAAAAGCTTTGCAGGCAACAACCGTTTTAAGTGCCGGAACCGGGATTTTATACACTTATTTTGGAATTTCGGCAGGAGATTTAGTGGCCGGATTGATGGCGCAAGCCACACGTTCGCGCAAAATCACGATGATGCTGTTTCATATTTTGTCGCTAATTAGTGCTTTTGTTTACCTGAATTCAGTTCATGTTACGCCACAACAATTTACGTGGCTGTGTTTGTTTATGGGGTTTTCCTGCGGCTACTGGGCAACTTTTGTAACCATTGCTTCCGAACAGTTTGGCACCAATATCCGCGCAACGGTTACCACAACCGTTCCGAATTTTGTCCGCGGATCTTTAATTCCGATCACTTATCTTTTTGAGAAATTGGTAGTCGGATATGGCATTATCAGCAGCGCGCGGATCATGATGGCGGTTTTGGTGGCGATTGCATTTTTTTCAATCAACCAGCTAAAAGAAAGCTTTGGGAAAGACTTGGATTATTTGGAAGAAGAGCCATCAGCAACAAACCCGAATGCTGCTTTTAACGTATGAAAAATGATAATTTTTGAGACATGATTTTAAACGAGGCGGCGATGATTACGAAAGAACAGATTGCGGAGGAATATCGCCTGATCCAGGACGAAATTTGTGCCGCGTTGGAGCAACTGGACGGCGGGGCGCATTTTGAACAGGAAAACTGGCAGCGCGAAGGCGGCGGCGGCGGCCGGTCAAGAGTGATCCAAAACGGAAATGTGATTGAAAAAGGCGGCGTAAATTTTTCGGCTGTTTATGGCCAGTTGCCGCACACACTCAAAAAGTCACTGATTGTAGATCAGGACGATTTTTTTGCGACTGGCATTTCCATTGTCATCCACCCAAAACATCCCTGGGTGCCTATCATTCACATGAATATCCGTTACTTCGAGATGCCTTCTTCTGTTTTAAGCGATAAACCTTTGCGCTGGTTTGGCGGCGGTATTGATTTAACGCCGCATTATGTAATTGAAGAAGATGCACGTTTTTTCCATCGCCAATTGAAAAACTGTTGCGATACCTATCACCACGAATTTTACCCGAGGTTTAAAACCTGGGCCGATGAATACTTTTGCATCAAACACCGAAAAGAAACACGCGGAATCGGTGGGATTTTCTTCGACCGTTTGGCAGCCAACGATGAATTAAGCTGGACCGATATTTTTGAATTTTCTAAGAGCGTAGGCCGTACTTTTATTCCGGTTTATACCGAATTGGTAAACCGAAACCGGGATAAAGTTTTCGGCGAAAACGAAAAAAACTGGCAATACCTGCGCCGTGGCCGTTACGCCGAGTTTAACTTAGTTTATGATGCCGGCACAAAATTCGGGCTGGAAACCAACGGCAGGATAGAATCTATTTTGATGAGTTTGCCGCCGCAAGCCAATTGGGCTTACAATTTTCAACCGCAACCGGGAAGCGAGGAGGAAAAAACGATGGGTTTATTGCGCAAAGGGATTGATTGGGCGGGTTAAAATGAATGCTTCTTTTATCACCTAAAAAATGGTGGGTAAAAGAAGCATCAATACCTCCGTCAACTCAATAATATTACGTTAGTCTCCGATTTTTGCAATAATTTGTTGATAATCTGCTTTTTGCGAGGATAATTGTGGCTTTTTATTTGTTTGTAAACTTGCTACATCCCTTCGTTTAGCATTTTTCGTTTTAATGTCGTGCATAATTTTTCTAAATTCTAAAAGTTCCTGTTCTGTCCAGGGTTCAGATTTTGTAGAAAAGTCAACATCTTTTGGTTCTTTTATTAATCCCATGTTTTAATTTTTAAAATACTGTGAAATGAGTTTTAATGCAGCACTTGTTTCAATAAACATTTTTAGTCCACGAAAATGTGTCGCATGAAGTGATTGTTCATAATGTTTTATCAGTGCTGTCTTTGCGTCAAAAGCAAGGAAGCCATCGTAACCTTTTTCAACTGACACTTTGCAGGCATAAGCAACTAAATTTCCCGGAACGCCAAAGTAAACTTTTCCTTTACCCTTATTAAATTTTGAACTTTCAATCAGGTGCATAAAAATGTGGTCTACTTTATCTTCAATACTTAAAAGTCCCTGAATAATTGTCGGATTATTTACCGTTGTCAGCTTAAAAACTTCTTTGGTTTCGTCTTTAAGTTCCTTATTCCAATTGAACTGCCAATCTGCTTTTTTGATTTGTTTACTGTCTGTACTTGCAAGTCTAACAATTTCTGTATCAAAAACTTCGCTGGTTAAAACGTTTTCAATTGAGTTTGTTAGCTTATCAATCTCAAAATCAAGTCCAATATCTTTTCGCTTTTTCAACAAACGAATTTACAAAAAAGGAAGTTGTTTGTCAATCGATTTTAGCTACACTGAAATATCAGTATAAAAGAAGTATTAACTCTCGTTTCCCCGCATGATTCTCAGTTTTTCGCACTCTTTTTATCGTTTAAATTCTTATTTTCGCGTGTGAAAACGAGGTAACCGACAACTTGTTTGTTATCATTTTTTAAGAATTTAGAAAGTAAAAATGGCCGAAGAAACAGGGAATGACCCACAACAACCGGAAGACAGGATTATTCCGATAAATATTGAAGATGAAATGCGATCTGCCTACATTGATTATTCGATGTCGGTAATCGTTTCCCGCGCATTGCCCGATGTGCGCGATGGTTTAAAGCCGGTGCACCGCCGCGTACTTTTTGGCATGTTGGACCTGGGCTTAAATGCCACCAAACCTTTTAAAAAATCTGCCCGTATTGTGGGCGAAGTGATGGGAAAATACCATCCGCACGGCGATTCATCCGTTTATGATACCATGGTTAGGATGGCGCAGGACTGGAGTTTGCGTTACCCGTTGGTTGACGGACAAGGGAATTACGGGTCAATTGATGGCGATAGTCCGGCAGCGATGCGTTACACCGAAGCGCGTTTACGCCGCATTGCCGAAGAAATGCTGGCCGATATCAACAAAGACACAATTGATTATCAGTTGAACTTTGATGATTCCATCGAAGAGCCAACCGTTTTGCCGGCGCGCATTCCGAATTTGCTGGTTAATGGCGCATCCGGAATTGCGGTTGGTATGGCCACCAACATGGCTCCGCATAATTTAAGCGAAGTGATTGATGCCACGATGGCTTATATTGACAACCGGGATATCGAGATCAGCGAATTGATGCAGCATGTTAAAGCGCCTGATTTCCCGACCGGCGGAATTATTTACGGGGTAGAAGGCATCCGCGAAGCGTTGGAAACAGGCCGTGGCCGCGTGGTTTTAAGGGCAAGGGCCGAAATTGAAACTTACGGACATGACCGCGAACGCATTATCGTCAGCGAAATCCCGTATCAGGTCAACAAATCTATCATGATCAAAGCTACCGCTGATCTGATCAACGATAAAAAAATTGAAGGCATCAGCGATATCCGCGACGAATCTAACCGTGAAGGCATCCGTATCGTTTACGAAATTAAAAAAGATGCAAACGCGGCCATCGTTCTTAACAATCTGTACAAATACACTTCGCTGCAAACTTCCTTCAGCGTAAACAACATTGCGCTGGTAAAAGGCCGGCCAATGCAGTTGAACCTGAAGGATCTGATCCACCATTTTGTGGAGCATCGTCATGAGGTTGTAGTACGACGTACGCGTTTTGAATTGGCAGACGCTCAAAAACGCGCCCATATTTTAGAAGGTTTGCTGATCGCGCTGGATCATCTGGATGAAGTGATCCGTCTGATTAGAAACTCAGGAACACCGGACGAAGCCCGCGAAGGTTTAATGACTTCGTTTGAGTTAAGCGATATCCAGGCGCGGGCGATTTTAGACATGACTTTGCGCCGTTTAACCGGACTGGAACGCGATAAGATTAAGGCCGAATATGCCGAACTGATGAAGCAGATTGATTATTTGAAATCAATTTTGGCCGATGAAAATTTGAGGATGGAAATCATCAAAACCGAACTGGCCGAAGTAAAAGAACGCTACGGCGATAAACGCAAAACTGAGATCATGCACTCTTCTGCCGAAATGATGACGGAAGATTTTATCGAGAATGAAGACGTAGTAATCACGATTTCACGCGAGGGTTATATCAAACGCACACCCTTGACCGAATACCGAACGCAGGGCAGGGGCGGCAAAGGTTCTATCGGCAGCAACAGCCGGGACGAGGATTTTATCGAACATTTGCTCATCGCTTCTAACCACAACTACATGTTGTTTTTTACGGAAGCAGGTCGCTGTTTTTGGTTGCGTGTTTTTGAAATCCCGGAAGGAACGCGTATTTCCAAAGGCCGAGCCATCCAAAATATCATCAACATCCCGAAAGAAGAAAAGATCAAGGCATATATCAAGATCATCAACCTGAAAGACAGGGAATATCTGGAAAACAACTTTATTATCATGTGTACCAAAAAAGGCATCATTAAAAAAACTTCGCTGGAAGCTTATTCGCGCGTTCGTGCCAACGGTATCAACGCCATCAACATCAACGATGGCGACCAGTTGCTTGAAGCCAAACTTACCAATGGCAGCAGTGAGATTTTGATGGCTTTGCGATCCGGCCGTGCCATCCGTTTTAACGAAAAAACGGTGAGGCCGATGGGCAGGACAGCGACAGGCGTTCGCGGGATTTATTTGGATACCGAAAATGACGAAGTGGTGGGCATGATTTCTGTAAACGATCCGGAGACTACGGTTTTGGTGGTGTCCGAAAAAGGTTATGGCAAACGTACCGATATTGAAGATTACCGCGTAACCAACCGTGGCGGAAAAGGCGTGCGGACTTTAAACATCACCGAAAAAACCGGCTTATTGGTAGCGATAAAAGACGTTACGGACAAAGATGATTTAATGATTATCAACCGTTCGGGCATCATTATCCGGATTGCGGTGAGCGGTTTGCGTTCGATGGGGCGCGCCACACAAGGCGTAAGGCTGATATCCCTGAAAGAAGGGGACGCAATTGCATCCGTGGCCAGCATTGAGCGGGATGAAGAGGTTGCAGCCGAAATTGAAGAAGCGGTAGAACATTTATTAGAAGCAGAAAACCCAATGATGACAGAAAGCACGCACCCAATTGATGAGGAAGACGAGGACGACGAATTTAACGACGGCGAAGCAGATGATGACGAAGTAGCTGAGCCTGAACCGGATGAGGAAGATTTGGACGAGGACGAAGACGACCAACCTGAAAAATAAAATCTGAAGATGGCGCGCATACTTCTTTTATCGGTGTTTTTTTTGTTTAGCACATCCTTTAGCTTTGCGCAAACGGAAGTGCTGAAGGATGTGTTTAACAACCTGGCTTTTTTTAATCAAAAACACGATTTGAAATACTTGGGCGAAGCAAAAAAAGCCATAGACAAAACGATACAGACCAAAAAAGATTCGGCAAACTTGTACAAAAGTGTTTATCGCGCGGTGGTATACTCCACCATTGCTTATGCGGATTCGGCAAACACCTTGCATATGCCAGACAATTTTTTGGCCACGACCGCGGTTTATGCCGATACTCTTTTTACCCGTAAAAAAATATACAATTATTCCAGCGAGGTCAGTTACATCAAAAGGAACCTGGCCAACGAATATATCCGGAGAGGCTTTAACGATTTGCAGCACAATGATTTCCGTAGCGCCGTTAATTATTTTCAAAAAGCACAGGCTTTGGCCCCAAACACAGACCATTTGGGCATTTATATGGCTTACGCTGCAAACAAGATGGGCGAGCTGAACAAATCGGCGGCTTATTACGACCAGTTACTGGAAAGCGGCAAGGCAGGGGCGGAGGTTATTTTAACAGCACAAAAAGTTTATAAAATATTGGGCGATACGGCCAAAGCTTTGAAAGCCTTAAAAAACGGCCGCCAGCTTTACCCAGAAAACAAAAAACTGCTGTATGAAGAGGCCAACATCTACAACAACAAAAAAGATTATGCGGCGTTAAGAGGTTTGATTGACGGTTTGATAAAAGCCAGCCCTGACGATTACGACATCAATTTTTTGGCCGGCGTGTGTTATGATCATTTAAACCAAACAAATAAGGCCGAAGTTTTTTACAAGAAAGCGGCGCAGTTGAACCACACCGCGTACGACCCGGTTTTTAACTTGGGGGTTTTGTATATGAAAAAAGGACTTGCCGACCCGGAAAAATCTGCCGAAAACTTTAATTTAGCACGCATTAATTTGGAAAAAGCCGACCAGATGAACCCAAACGACCCGGAGTTTTTGCAAACCCTGAAATTACTTTACGATAAAATCGGAGACAGCACACAAGCAAATAAAATCAGCACACAACTAAACCAGATAATTAATTAATTACCACATGAAAACAAAGTTTGTAATAGCCGGCATCTTTGCGCTTGCAGTTTCTGCAACTGCTTTTGCCCAAAAATCAGAACTGGCAAACGCCAAAACAGAATACGACAAGTTTACGGTTGTGCGGACCGGAAAAATAGCCGCCACAAGTTTAAACACCGCTAAAGAATCAATTGACAAAGCTGCCGCAAACGATAAAACGGCACAAATGCCTCAAACTTATGCCTTAAAAGCAGCTATTTATAGTTCTTTGGCCAATGATTCTACACAAGCCAACCGGAACAATTTGGTTACCGCCGCGCAGGAAGCCTACAAAAAAGCGCAGGATGCGGACACCAAAGGCGAAAACAAAAAACTTCTGGACGATACAAAGCTTTCGCTGGCAAACTATCAGTTGCAAAACGGCGTAAAAGAATACCAAAGCGGAAAATACGATTTGGCCTACACCGCTTTTGACAATTACCGCCAGTACTTTCCGGAAGATACCAACGCAATTTTGTATACTGGTTTAGCGGCTGCAAACGCAAAAAACAATGACGCAGCCATCAGCAATTATAAAAAGCTGGTTACCACTAAATATTCCAAATCAATAGGTGTTTATAATGATTTGGTTACTTTGTACCTGAATAAAAAGGATACGGCATCGGCCATTAAAGTTATGGACGAAGCCACTAAAAAGTTTCCAAAAAACTCAGAACTGGCCAAACGCGAAATTGAGCTGAACATCCAGGCCGGAAACAAAAAAGAAGTGATCCAGAAGATTGAAAGCGCCATTGCCAATGACCCGAAAAACAAAGCGTTGTATTATTATGCCGGTTTAACTTATTCTTCTTCAAAAGATTATGAAAAAGCAGCCGAATACTACAAAAAAGCGTTGGATATTGACCCGAACTATTTTGAAGCCAATTTAAACTTGGGTTATGTAATCATGAGTCCGGCAATTGATATTTACAACTCGGCCAATAAACTTCCTGCCAACAAACAAAAAGAATACACGGCAGCGATTGCAAAATCAAATGCTTTGTTTGACAAGGCAAAACCATACATTTTGAAAGCTACCGAAGTTAACCCAACTTCGGTTGAAGCATTAAGCAATTTAAAAACGCTTTACATCGGCAAAAAAGACGAAGCCAATGCGGCAGCCGTGCAAAAGAAAATTGATGCGCTGGGCAAATAATAGGCCGTCAAAAATACAATCAAAAGAAGAGCTGGTTAATCAACCGGCTCTTTTTGTTTTAGTACAAATCCGTACGCTACTTTCAAACTTGAATTTAAGATTAAAAGCCGCTTTAAATTTTGTTAAACTGAATTACGATGCTTCTTTTAGCACCTAAAAATTAGTATCTTTTTGTGGTTTTTGTTTTGGTAAAATATCCGGGCGCAGCAAATTTACAGGCATAAAAGAAGCATTTTGTTTTTTGGTACGAATTTAAACCGATTTAAACCGAGCCAAAATTTAGCCAATAAAAGAAGCATGGGCTGGTTTGGGATGCGTTGCAAAACCAACCCGTTAATCAGAATCATTAAGTTTAAAAAACACAAATTTTCTTGATAAGGTGTCAATACGCTAAAGCGGTTTCAATGCAGGCCAAAATTTATTTTTCAAAAACCCTACCAACCTTATAGACTTTATAAAAAGTTTATATATTTGCCGCTGTTTCACCAACGGTTATTTTATTTGCTTATCAGGAAAGACAGAAGGGAAAAGCCTGGCGAAGCCTTGGCAACAAAATGCTTCTTTTATGCCCCAAGTTTTATACTTAATGCAATCATCCAAACTCAATCTTGAAAATAAAACTACACCAAAAATTATGTGATAAAAGAAGTATCGAACGGTGTTGCATAAAACCATGATCGGGCTGCAGTACTTATCTTTTCAAAAAATACCTGCAGTTAAAATTCAATCTTAAAAGCCATAAAAGCCTTTTTTTCCAAATTCAAATCATACAATTAGTTCCTATGTCAAAAAAATACCTATTTCTGTTTGCATTTCTATTGCATTTTGTTTTTCCAAAAATTACAGTAGCGCAAGCTATAAAAGTAAGCGGCGTTGTGCTGGCCAAAGCCGATGGAAAGCCGCTTCCCGGTGTTAGTGTTGTTATTACAGGCACTACAACAGGTGTTCAAACAGATATTGACGGCCGGTTTACGCTGAATGCTAAAAAAGGGGATGTGCTGCGGGTCAGTTTCATCAGTTTCGCAGCACAGGAGGTGCCGGTTACCGATAACGCATCAAACCTTAAAATTGTACTTGAAGAGGCAACCAACTCGCTGAACGAAGTGGTAGTTACAGCGCTAAACATCTCGAAAGACAAAAAATCTTTAGGTTATGCAGTACAAGGGCTAAAAGCCAAAGACATTGCCGAAGCTAAAGAAACCAACTTTGTTAATGCCCTGGCCGGAAAAATAGCAGGCGTGCAAGTAACCAACAGCCAGGGCGATATGGGCTCTTCGCGCATTGTTATTCGGGGCGAAACCTCTATTGCAGGCAACAACCAGCCTTTGTTTGTAGTTGACGGAACAATTGTAGACAACTCGCAGTTTTTAGGCACTAACGGTTCCAGGGATTTTGCCAACGCCATTTCTGATTTGAACTCGGAAGATATTGAGTCTATCAGTGTACTTAAAGGGCCAAACGCAGCCGCCCTATACGGCTACCGCGCTGCTGCCGGCGTGATTTTGATCAAAACCAAAACAGGCAAAGGCACCAAAGGCTTAGGTGTTTCGATCAATTCAAACACTACTTTTTCCAGTATCCAAACGTTACCTAAATATCAAAATGCTTTTGGGCAAGGTTCTAACGGCAGGTTTAGTTATGTGGACGGAAAAGGCGGCGGTGTAAACGATGGCGTTGATGAAAGTTGGGGGCCAGCTTTGAATGGCTCTTTAATCCCGCAGTTTTACTCAAACGGAGCCGCAGTGCCTTTTGTGGCACATCCAAACAATGTGCGGGATTTTTTCAGGACCGGGTCAACATTAAATAACGGTGTTGCTTTATCAGGCAGCGGGGATAAATTTGATTACCGGCTTTCGTACAACAACCTGCACCAAAACGGCGTGGTGCCAAACACCGCTCAGGGCAGAAATTCTTTTTTGTTGAATACCAGTTTCAGGCCAACTTCTAAATTAACGATCACGACCATTGCCAACTATATAAAAGATGATGCTGGCAACCTGCCGGGCGCCTATGGCAAGCGGGCAACAAGCACGATGTTGCAGTTCACCTGGTTTGGGCGGCAGGTGGATATCAACCAGCTAAAAAACTATAGGGATGCAAACGGAAACAACATCAACTGGAACAATAATTATTACTCAAACCCGTATTTCCTGGCTTACGAAAATACAGTTTCACAAAACAAAAACCGCTTGATTGGAAGCGTAGAACTGAACTACAAAATTATTGATGGCTTGTCGGCAAACTTTCGCACCGGAACGGATAATTATACAGACAGGCGCAAAATCAAAGTAGCGTACGGAACTAACGGAACGCCTTTTGGCTCGTATGAGGAAGATGCTTACAACGTAAACGAAACCAACACCGAAGCGCGCCTGCAATACACCAAAAAACTGAACCAGGATTTTTCGCTGGATGTTTTTGGAGGAGGCAACATCAACAGTATTTTAAACGAGGAGAACGACCAGGTTGCGCCCAAGCTTGCTGTGGCCGGTTTGTACACTTTAAGCAATTCCCGCGATCCGTTGGTATCGTCAAACTATTACGGGAAGCTTGAAACTTACAGTCTTTTCGGATCGGCCCAAATCGGTTTTCGCAACTATGCTTTTTTAAATTTAACGGGGCGGAATGACTGGTCATCTACGCTTCCGGCAGCAAACCTTTCGTATTTCTATCCTTCGGTTAACGGTAGTTTAGTTTTATCGGAAGCATTAGATCTGAAAAGCGATTTTTTAACTTATGCCAAACTAAGGGGCGGATGGTCTAAAGTAGGTAAAGCTACCACCCCTTATCAGCTCATCAATACCTATAACTTCACAGCTCCGTTTGGTGCAAACCCTCAGCAAAATGCAGCAAGCGTTGACCTGAATGCCGCACTTAAACCAGAAACCACAACTTCCGGGGAAGCTGGTTTTGAGCTGGGCTTTTTAAAAGACCGGGTTCATTTGGATTTAAGTGTTTACAATACAAACAGCATTAACCAGATATTGAACGTTGATGTAAGCCCAACAACCGGCTACAGTCAAAAACTGATTAATGGCGGTAAGATAAACAACAAAGGATTGGAGGTACAACTAGGAATTACCCCGGTAAAAACAGCATCTTTCAGTTGGGAAATTACGACAAACTACTCTTTAAACCGAAGCAAGGTACTTTCTCTTGATGCCGAAGGTCGTTTACAAAGTTATGTTTTAGGTGCCGACCGAACAGTGCAAGTTTTGGCTGCTGTAAACCAGCCCTATGGTACGCTCTTTGGCAATGCCTATTTGCGTAATGCTGCCGGGCAGATAATCATTGGCGATAACGGAACGCCTGTTATCAATCCTACCAAACAATATTTGGGAAAATTTACGCCAAATTGGCTGGGAAGTATAAACAACAGCTTTTATTATAAGGGAATAAATTTAAGTGTTTTAGTTGATGCGCGCGTTGGCGGTTCTATTTATTCAAACACCAACCGTACAGGTACTTACACCGGTGTATTGGCTACCACATTGCCCGGAAGAGGTGCAGCAAATGGTGGGTTAAGCTATTATTATCCGGGCAACAACAGTTCTGCCGCTGCGGTTCAAATAAGCAACGGCGCAGCAGCGCCAAAAGGCGAAACGGTTTATCAGGACGGAATGGTATTTAGCGGCGTAAAAGCCGACGGTACTGCAAACACGAAAATTTTGCCGGCACAATTGTACTACAAAGGTTTTACCAATGTTGACGAAGCCTTTGTATATGATGCTTCTTATGTAAAATTACGGGAAGTAAAATTGGGTTATTCGCTGCCTTCAAAATGGATAAAAGGCATTGGTTTGCAGGGTGCAACATTTTCTGTTGTAGGGCGCAATTTATGGATCATCCATAAAAACGTCCCGAATATTGACCCCGAAACTGCATTTAGTACAGGCAATGCCCAGGGTCTGGAAGATTTAACTTTGCCTACCGTACGTAACATTGGTTTCAATATCAATCTTAAATTTTAATCAACATGAAAAATATATATGTAAAAACAGTATTAGCCGGATTGCTTTTTATCAACCTGGCTTCTTGCAAAAAAGATTTGGTAGCAGTTAACCAAAACCCGAACGCTTCACAAAATGCACAGCCCGATTATTTACTTACGGCTGCAACCAAAGCAACGGTTGATACTTATTGGGGCACGAGCAACAACATGGACGCAGCTTTGCTTTTTGTGCAGCATTGGGCCAAAATTCAATATACCGATCCAGATAGGTATATTTATACAAACAGTGCTTTTCAGGAGCTTTGGACGGTTGGCTACTCAAAAAGCATCGTGAACTTGAACCAAATTATTAAACAGGCAGATGCACAAAGCAATTCCAATTATAAAGGCGTGGCATTGGTGCTGCGCTCTTGGGTATTTATGCTGCTTACTGATGCTTATGGTGATATTCCTTACAAACAGGCAGCAAGTATAGACCAATATTTAACACCTGCCTATGATGCACAAAAAGATGTTTATGCTGCATTGCTGGACGATTTAAAAACAGCACAGGCATCATTAAGTACATCAGGCAAAGCCATAGCGGGCGATATTATCTATGGCAATAACATTGCTTTATGGAAAAAATTTGCCAATTCCCTGCGCCTGCGTATTGCCCTGCGCATTGCTGACCGTGACCCGGACAAAGCCAAACAGGTATTAACTGAAACACAAACCGAGGGCAGTGGCTACATCAGTTCTAACAATGAGATAGCGCAATTGGTTTATCTGGATTCGCCCAATCAAAACCCCATCAGTAACCTCTTTGACACGCGGGACGATTACCGGATCAGCAAAACAGTTACCGATAAATTAATTGCATTAAAGGATCCGCGTTTGCCAATCTATGCTGCCCCAACCCAAGACGCAACGGCGCAAACTTACGTTGGCATTCCAAACGGTTTATTGGTAGGGGATGCAAGCAACCTGGGCTTTACAAAAACCTCAAAACCCGGAACTTATTTCCGGGCGCAACATGCACCTGCTGTTATTATGAGTTATGCCGAAGTATTGTTTGATCGGGCAGAAGCTGCCGCACGGGGATTCACAACTGAAAGTGCATCGGATTTATACAGTCAGGCAGTCCAGGCTTCGCTGAATCAATATGGCATCACAGGCAACGCTGCTGCTGCATATCTGTCAACAGCCGCTGTGCAATATGATCCCACAAATTATAAAAAATCAATCGGAGAGCAAAAATGGATCGCTTTGTTTGGGCAGGGCCTGGAAGCATTTGCAGAATGGCGCAGGCTTGACTACCCGCAATTGCAGCCAGCCGTTGCCGGGACACTGGGCGGGAAAATACCGGTACGTTTCATTTATCCCGGTACGGAACAATCGCTCAATGGCTCTAATTATCAAACTGCCGTTAGTCGTCAAGGAGCTGATCTGCTGACTACAAAGCTTTGGTTTGACGTTAATTGATGTTTTTTTCCTGTTATGGAAAATGGTTTTATACAACCCAATTTTTAGGTGATAAAAGAAGCATGTATAAAACACAAAAGAATAAGTTTAAACAAAACCTGTATCATAAAAATTTTTGGTACTGTTTCCAAATTCTTTTTCCGTTAGTTTAACCATAATGAAGTTCAACTGCTTTTTGCCATTTCGATATAAAAGGTGGTGCCTTTATTTTCTTCGCTGTCAAACCATATCCTGCCTTCGTGCCAATCCACAATGGTTTTAATGATCGACATGCCCAGGCCAACGGAAGGCTCACCTTTTAGCCCTGGCCTTCGGGCTTCGTTAAACTTGTCAAAAAGGCCGTCGTGAAATTTTCGCGGAATGCCTACGCCGTTATCTGCAACAGAAATAAGCAGGGTTTCTTCATTTTCTTCCAGGCCAAGAACAATCGTGCCACCGTCAGGGGTAAATTTAATGGCATTGGACAAAAGGTTGTTGACGACTTGTATAAATTTAGGTTCGTCAACCTCTGCAAAAACCTGTGCCTTTGCGCAGTTAAAACGAAAACTTTGCCCCATCTCGTTTGCCAATGCGATATACTCTTCGATCAAAGATTCAAATGGCTGAACCAGGTTGATCCTTTTTTTAAATAGTGCGGGGCCTGCTGTTTCCAAAAACTCCTGTTTAACGAACTCCTGGATCAGGTGTATGCCCTTTTTGCTAATTTTTTCTATCAAAGAAAGCCATTTATTGATTTCCTTGTTTTCGAGGGATTTTGTTTCCCTGGACAATAATTGAGACAAGTTCTGGATGGAGCCTAAAGGCCCGGTCAGGTCATGCGAAAGGATGTTTAACACCGAGTTCTTTTTGTTGGAAAACTTGTTTAACTTATCAATTTGTGATTTGTAAGCGGATATGTCTTCCAGGTATCCGCTCAGTACGCCTTTATTGCTTTGCCCTTTGTCCAACAATACACTCAACCGCAAAGCATATTCTTTTTTGTCCGTTAACAGCATCCTGAATTCTATATCGTTTTTTAACTCGCCTGGCTGAAAGCTTGTATAACATTCTTCCAGGTATTTTACGTCCTCGGGGTGTACCATCGCCAAAAGAAATTCAGGGGCAGCTATGGCAAAAGGGGTTTGAAAAAAGGCCTCAAAGGCTGGGTTGGCGTAAACAAAACAATTGCTGCTTAGATCAAAAGCAAAACAAATGCGCTGGTCATGTTCGGCCAGGGCAAAAAGCAGGGAAGTAGGGTAATTGTCTGGCATTGGTAGAAAAGGTTAGAGCTATAAAATAAAAGCTGGAAGGAAACAAAGGGGCAGGAGGATCAGCTGGAATTGGTTTAAACCGAACGAAGTTAAGCTTTTTACGGCCGGAACCGTGATTAGTTGAATTTAAAGTGGTTTGGTAACAGTTTCATTACCGGTTTACGCTCCTTGTTAAAAATCCAAGCCAACGATTTTCTCTTTTTCTTCTGTTGGCCGTCCTTCGGGACAAACACTTGTTATTTTATTTTAAACAAAGTATTTAGATTTTAAGTTGAAACTTTACGTATTGTTTTAACAAAACTGTTTAAATTTATAAATGTTTTTTTAAAATAATCCTTTTTTATATTATGCCTTTACCTGATAACCTTAAACCTTATCATCAGTATTTACAAGACGGCGGCGAAATGGGAGAACTGACCCGATCCTTTGACTGGTCGAAAACTGTAATTGGCAGCCCGGAAATCTGGTCGCAAAGCTTGCTGACCACCCTGAGCATCCTTTTGAAAGCAAAATTCCCGATGTTTTTATGGTGGGGGCCTGAACTCATTCAATTTTATAATGATGCGTACAGGCCAATTTTGGGAAGCAGCGGAAAGCATCCTATAGCATTGGGGCAAAGGGGCGAAGAATGCTGGCCAGAGGTTTGGCCTACCATCAAGCCGATGATAGACCAGGTTATGGCCAGTGGTGAATCAATCTGGCAGGAAGACCGGTTGATTCCAATTTATCGCAATAACCGGCTGGAGGATGTTTACTGGACATTTAGTTATAGCCAGGTGAACGACGGCACCGGAAAAACAGGTGGCGTACTGGTTATTTGTAATGAAACTACGGAGCATGTATTATCAAAACAAAAAATTCTGGCTTTAAACGACGGCCTTGAAACAAGCAATCGTAGCTTGCAATCAAGCAACGAGAAGTTAACAGCTACCCAGCAGGATTTAAACAATACTGTCCGGATGCTAAGGGAAAGCGAAACAAAATTCCGTAGTATTATTGAACAGGCACCTATAGCCATAGCTATCTTTCGAGGGCCGGAATTTGTAATCGAAGAATTTAACGAAAAGGTGCTGGAGTACTGGGGCAGAACAGCAGGCCAGGTAAGAGATGTTCCCCCTGTTCAAAGCTTTGCCCGAAGCAAGCGGGCAGGGGTTTGAGGAGCTATTGACGAACGTTTTGCAAACTGGCGAACGTTTGGTTGCCAATGAGCTTCCCGTTACGCTCTTGCGAAATGGAGTTTTGGGCACGACTTGGATCAACTTTATTTATGAGCCGCTCAAAGACAATAGCGGCAATATTACCGGGATTATTGTTGTTTGCCTGGAAGTAACCGAACAGGTAAACGCACGAAAAGGGCTGGAGCTGCTGTTGCAGCAAAAGGACGAATTTATCAATGTGGCGAGCCATGAGCTTAAAACGCCGGTAACCAGCCTGAACGCTTCTATGCAGTTGCTTGCCCGCATGAAGCATGACCCTTCACCGATAATCTTGTCCAAACTTATTGAACAATCAAACAAAAGCTTGCATAAGTTGAACCGCCTAATCAATGACTTGCTAAATACCAACCGTATTGCCCAAGGGCATTTGCAACTCGGTAAAACTAATTTTACTGTTGGCGAGATGATCAACGAATGCTCTAACGGTGTCCGCAATATGGATAAGCACCAAATTGTTTTGGAAGGGAACATGGACTTTAAAGTGTATGCCGATGAACAGCAAATCGAACAGGTAATGGCCAATTTAATTGATAATGCAGTAAAATATGCACCCAAATCATCGGAAATTATCATCAAGGCAGAAAAGATGGCCAATGCCTTAAAAATATCTGTGGAAGACAAAGGGCCTGGCGTACCGCCGGAAAAGCTGCCTTATCTGTTTGACCGTTATTACCGTGCCGACTATAGCGGCATGCAATATTCCGGCCTTGGCTTGGGGCTTTACATCAGTTCAGAAATCATCAAAAAGCACGGTGGCGAAATGAACGTAAACAGCGAACAGGGCAAAGGCAGCATTTTTTGGTTTACACTTCCGATTGATTGATTACAAAAATTTGTCACGGAACAACTTGATTTACCGGCTAACCTTTTTACTTGAAAACCATTTCCTGAATTTGTTTTATAATTTGCTACTTAACATAATATTAATTATAAGACAAGTAGATATAAAAGCACTGAATCAATATTCGTTCCTTTTCTGATAATATTCAGACCATACATCACTTGCTAAACTTTTTATATTAGTATATTGCCAAATTGCAGGAATCTCTCATTTTTGAGATAGCCTCTCTACAGTTTTATAACTATTAAACCATAAATACCTAATTCAGAAAAATTCATAGAAGGCTGTTATGGTTTCGGCAATGGCTTCTTCCGGTACCAGATGCCCTCCGGGTACTTCTTTCCCTCGAATGTGGTCTGCCCATTTATTCCAGATTGAAACTGGATCGTAACCAGCGAGATTTCCTTTTTCACCCCAAAGCACCAATAAAGGGCATGTGATCTTCAATTTGCCAAAATCATCCTGGTCGATGTTTTTGTCAATTGCCCACGATGCACGATAATCTTCGCACATGCCATTAATAACCGCAGGGTCTGATGCACACTGTAAATAATCATTCAAACATTCATCATCAAATTCGAAATTATCAGCTGCCTGTGATGATAATGTCCACCTGACAAAGAATTCAGGATCGTTACCGATCAAACGTTCAACTAATTCTTTATCCTGGGCTAGAAAAAACCAATGCCACATTTTAATTGCTTTAGCTGCATCAATAGCTTCCCAGGCGTTTAAGGTTGGTAGAATATCTAACACGGCTAGTTTAAGTACCGCCTCCGGATGGTCCAGTGCGAGGCGGTACGCCACACGTCCGCCCCGGTCGTGGCCGGCAACATAAAATTGCTTGAACCCTAGTTCACGCATCACTAGCAACTGGTCCTGAGCCATCACACGTTTTGAATAATTGTAATGGTTTTTACCTGGTTCAGGTTTTCCAGAGCGGCCATAGCCTCTAAGGTCCGGAATAACTAAAGTATAGTTGCCGAGCAATTCCAGGGCAACATTTTTCCAGCATAGGCGCGTTTGAGGGTAACCATGCAGTAAAAGCAGCGGAGGACCAGATCCGCCCACCAAAACATCAATTTCCGTTCCGGCACCCATTATTTTTCGTTGCTCAAACCCCTTGATTAAGCCTTCCGGACTAATTTGGTTCAAAACTTTGAACCCGTTATTTGCAGCCATATTATTAATGTTACTTCTCACTACAAGAAACTATTTAATTAAATACCATTGGTTGTTCGACTACTTAAACGTTTATTTTAAATTAATCTATCAATTCCAATGACTGCAGCATGTTGGATAATTCAACGGGCATAGTGATCATTGCGTCATGACCTGTTTTAAGTTCCAGGTACTTCCAGGCTTTACTTGCTTTCGTCTTGTCAGCAAAAGGTTTTATTGCACGAAGTTCCGGTGCTGTACAGGCAATGTAAGTCAATGGCAGATGGTTACCGTAAGGATGATTTAAAACCAAAGGCTGCGAAAATGTTTTGAATGGCTGGTTGGTCAGGCGATCATTGACCCACTTGATGTCAGCCTCATTTTTCACACCAAAAAAATCGCTGGTAAAAAACGGAATACTTAAGCCTTTGTCAAAGTCACTCGTTGCTTTAATGAAATACGTTTTGATATCGTCCGGGCTTACATCAAGTGCACTTTGTCCATTTTCCATTAGCATGGCGTCAAGGAAAACCAACTGCGACAACCTCTCTGGTATCCTATCCGCTACGCCTGCTATTACGGCACCAGCATAACTATGGCCCACCAGTATAACATTATGGAGGTCTTGTTCAACAATAAAATTTACAATATCCGTAATATGGGTATTTAGATCAATTTTATCATTCAATGTATTTTTATGTTCGGCAAGGCCACTAAGTGTTGGTGTATAAACCTGATCTCCTTTTGCAATCAGTTCTTTGCTCACCCTTTGCCAGCACCAGCCGCCATGAAATGCTCCATGAACCAGGACAAAGACAGGCTGTTTATCGGCGCGTTGTGCACTGAGTTTAAAAACTGATAGCACTAAGATCAGTAGAATGTAAAATGACTTTTTGTTAATAGTGTATGATTTCATTATGTTTTATTTTGTACAAAAGTCGCCTGAAACAAACTAAAACACAATAACTCACCCGAAAGTGAGCAACAAATGAAAGTGAGCCTATGTCAAGTCCATTAAAACCTGGAACCTCAAATGCCTGCAATATTACGGCCTTAAGCCTGGCCTGCGAGGTGAATGATATATTACGTGATATCAGTCCGAGGTGGAAAATGCAGGTGTTGCACAAAATTGCTGCCGGTACCAAGCAATTCAGTTCATTAAAGCAGGCATTTCCATCTCTTTCGGATCAGATATTGGGCAAAAGGCTTTCAGAATTGGTTGATGATGGCTTGATCCATAAAATAGTTATGCAGGAAAAGGTACCAAAGCGTATCCATTACTTCACATCGGATAAAGGTCTTGAGTTGTTAAAAATAATTGATGAGCTGCACAAATGGGGACTAAAATGGCAATAAACAGGCGGTAAGTTATATGAATTTATTCTCGCCACACTCATTTTATTTTTGCTTCGGTTTTTTTGAAATTGTGATTAAGTACAAATGTTGAAACCCAATATAGAATTGAAACAAAACAAATTAAAATTTTCTTATAAGCCCTACTTAACATAAAGATAATTACATAACAAAACTTATAAAAAAGTAGTGTAAAAAGAGCATCATTATGGTAATTATTAGTTCAGCCAAAGCAATTTTCTGAAGTTATTGTAGGTCGAAAAAACTTAGTTTAAAATCAAAATCTATCGCTTTTAAACTGGAAAAATTTATACCACTAAATCTATTTAACCTTTTAATGATGAATCATTCACAATAAGATTTAGTATATTTGAATTCCAAACAGGCAAAATTTAACTTTACAATAATTTGAAAAAGAAAGTTTTGATTATTGAAAACGACCGTGATATCCGAGATATTATCACTTATGTTTTGGAAGATAAAGGCTACGAAGTAATTGCTGCCGAACCTTGGCCAGTTAACCGGCTTCACACTTATAATCCTGATTTAATATTATTGGACGAATGGCTGAACAAGCGTGAAGGCCATTTACTGTGTGCCGAACTCAAAGACATGCACGAGACCAAACACGTTCCCGTCATCATTTTGTCTACTGCAAACAACATCGAAGAAATTGCAAATACCTGCAAAGCAGAAGGCTTTGTAAACAAGCCTTTTGACCTGGACGAACTGCTGGAAGAAGTGCAGCGCTGCTTTTTTGTTGATGGCAAAGCAGATTTAATTGATCTGCCTGCTTAAATTTCGGATGCTTCTTTTACCACTATATTTTTAGTGTTGAAGCATCTTTGCTATAATTTTACATCAAAGCCGAAATAATCTAAGCTCAGCCATTAAATAAGCTTCGTTTAATGCCCAATTCTAAGCCCCGCAACTCGGCCAGTCCTTTCATGCGCCCGGTAATTGAATAGCCGGGATAAGTATCGTAATTTACATCGTCCAGTATTTTGTGTCCGTGGTCCGGCCGCATCGGTATGGCAATATCGTTCCGGCCCTGCCCCTGTCGTTTTTGCTGTTCTAAAATGATGTTCTTCATAACCGCATACATATCCGTACTTCCGGCCAGATGGTCGTCTTCGTAAAAACTGCCGTCGGCTTCGCGCTTTACATTCCTCAAATGCAAAAAGTGGAAATGCTGGCCTAAACGCTCAGCCATTCCGGGCAAATCGTTGTCCGCGCGCGCACCCAAAGAACCGGTGCAAAAAGTAATACCATTGCTTGGCGAAGGCGCCGCGTTCACCAAATCGTTCAAGTCCTGCTCGGTAGAAACCACACGCGGCAAGCCCAAAATCGGGAAAGGCGGATCGTCCGGATGGATGCACATTTTGATTCCCAATGCTTCCGCATCTGGCATAATGGCTTTTAAAAAGTACGCCAGGTTCTCTTTCAATTTGTTGGCATCTGTTTCGGCATACTTTTTCAGGTGTTCTTTAAACTGGGGAATGGTATAAACCTCTTTGGTACCGGGCAGCCCGGCTAATACGTTTTTTACCAACTGTTTTTTTGCCTCGGCACTCAAACGGTCCAAATACGCTTTTGCTTCCTGTTGTTGTTGGGGCGTAAATTCCCGGAAAGCCCCTTCCCGCTCCAAAATGTACAGATCAAAAGCGGTAACGGCCGGTACATCATAACGCAAAGCAGATGCGTTGTTTGGCAGGCGGAAATCCAAGTTGGTACGCGTCCAGTCAAGCACCGGCATAAAATTATAACAAACGGTCTTGATATTTTCTGCAGCCAGGTTTTTAAGCGAAACAATGTATTTTTCGATATAAGCATCGCGTTCTGCCGAAGCCGTTTTAATGCTTTCGTGTACGTTTACGCTTTCTACCACGGACCAACGCAACCCTGCCGCTTCAATTGTTTCCTTCCGCTGCCTAATCTCTTCGCGGCCCCACGCCTCGCCTGCTTTAATGTGGTGCAGCGCGGTTACAATTCCGGTCGCTCCTGTTTGCCGGATGGCAGCCAGCGTAACCGGATCCGTGGGGCCAAACCAGCGAAACGTTTGTTCTAAATCTGCAATCATGGTTTGAGTGTTTTTAATTGCGGCATAATTAGTATAAATTTCTGTGTGATAAAAGAAGCATGGAGGGTTTCAATTCAATAGATACAAAATCAAAATGGCAAATCGTCGTCATCGTCTTTTATGTTATTTACGCTTTTGGGATTTTTAGAAAATTCTATGTTTTCTTGATTATTGATTACCCATTCTTCTCCAGACACAGTTAGTTTACATGCTAAATATTCTTCATTATTATAATTACTGTATTCTTTAAAAGTTTCTATAAGACCTTTTCTTTGAAGTTCACGAATTGCCATGCTTGTAGCTATTGGTTTATATGCTGCCTTATCCATATAATCCTTCAAACTATAAACAGAAACACTATCTTCGTTAGTAATTTGATTTTCAATAATTAGAAGCAACATAGTTACTTCATGTGGTTTTAGACCTTCACTATCCTTTATTGGGTTATCGATTATCTGTTTAACGGATAATTGTTTACCTAATAATGCGATGAGTTTATCTTTTATGTTTAACTCAAGTTTAACATAATCAGTTCTTGTTGTGGTTTTGTAATTTATTATTTGCCTATGTCTTATATCAAAGGGAAACGTTTGTCTTTCTTCAGTTACCATCACGACATCTTTCCCAATTGCAAATGCAAAACCTAATTCATACCAAACATTTGGATTGTCTGAGGTAATTTCGGCAAAACAAATTTTAGCTGATTTTATTCCTTCTTCAATTTGTTCAATTGGAATTCTTACAGACGGATCCCTATCTACCCGATATGGTTCAAGTCCTGCTCCTTTAATTGCTGGTTCAAAGGTATCATTATACCTTTCATCAAATTTATCTTTGTCAAAAGGTTGAATTATAAAACACTTATCCATTAGCTATTTAAACAATATTATTATCACTTATAATTATCCTTGCATGGTAACTATTAAGTAAATTAACTTTGATTTTATTACAATTTTCGTTGATATTGCTGAAATAATGCCTTTATTATTCTTAATAATTTGAAACAGTATTTGATATAGTATCAAGCTCTAATTATATACTTCTTTTACCACCTAAAAATTGTTATCTTAAATATACCGGTTAATCAAATTTTCCAGATATTCCTGTTTACCACTAATGGTTACAGGTTCGCCGTTTTCAGCGGCGTAGTTGCGCAAATCTTCCAACGACAATTTCCCTTGTTCAAATTCCCGGCCTTTTCCATTGTCAAAAGAAGCATAACGCTCTTGGCGGATTTTTTTGTAATCTGATTTTTGCAAAATATTGTCTGCCGTGATTAAAGCACGGGCAAAAATATCCATCCCGCCAACGTGTGCATAAAACAAATCGGCCGGATCCGTCGAGTTTCTCCTGATTTTGGCATCAAAGTTAACGCCGCCGTGTTTGATGCCGCCGCCTTCCAAGATGATCAGCATGGATTCGGTCAGTTC